>CAZGAX010000001.1:0-86416 GCA_964523745.1 uncultured Halobacteriales archaeon
GTCCCTCAGGCAGTCGGCGCTTCGCGCCGACGACGCCAGCGGGCCGAGGGCTTTCCTGCCGCCGTGGTTGCGGTGGCGGTACGGTGGTCGTTCGAATTACCTAGCCAACGGGTCGAGTGCTTTCACTACGATGCAGTGACGGTCGCAGACACTCACTCACCTGGCCGAGTCGTGGCAAATATTTAATATCGGGCAGTGAGCCTGTGAAAGGACGATGGAAGACGGGGACGAGGGACTGTTGGACGCCCGGCGCCGGACGCTCCTGAAGGGAATGGGAGCAGGCGCACTCGGCGCTGCGGGTCTCGGCACCGCCTGGTCGGCCGCGCCGGGACTACTCGGCGACGGAAACGCCGACCACGCCGACCGGCATCGGATCCTGGCGCTCGTGGCGCCGAAAGACGTCACCCACACCGCCACCGGCGGCCGCTGGGCCGCGGCGGACGCATGGAAAGGCGGGGAGAAACCGGGAGCCGATGCCCGGGTCCGTATCCCCGAGGAGACGACCGTCACGCTGGACCACGAGGTGGCCGCCGACCTGGTGACGGTGCGGGTCGACGGCACGCTCCGGGTCGACCCGGCGAGTGACAGTCGACTGGCCCTGGACACGCTGGTCGTCACCGACACCGGCCGACTCGAAGTCGGGACGCCCGACGACCCTATCGAGCCCGACAGCACGGTCAGTGTCCGGTTCCGTGACCGCGGTCCTATCGACGAATCCTGGGACCCCGACCGGGTGAGTCGCGGCCTCCTGACGCTTGGTGGGGCGAGCGTCCGGATTCACGGGGCGGAAAAGACGGGGTGGAGTACCCTCGCGACCCATCCGACGGCCGGCGACTCGACGCTCCAGTTGCCGGCGGCTCCGACCGGCTGGCGGCCCGGCGACACCCTCGTCGTCGCCGGCTTGCATCCGGAGGAAAACCAGGACGAAGAGGTGACCGTCGCCGGCGTCGACGGGACGACGGTTCGCTTCGAGGAGACGCTGTCGAACGACCACGTCCCGCCGCAGTCGGACCTGGACAGCTACGTCGCCAACCTCGACCGCAACGTTAGGTTCCGGTCCGCGAACCGGGTGGTGGGTCGCCGGGGCCACGTCATGTTCATGGGCACCGACGTCGACGTCCGTCACGCCGGCTTCTACGAACTCGGACGGACGGAGAAGGCTCGTCCCTTCACGGACCCGGCCAACGGCGTTCCGCCGAAAGACGTCCCGCCGAATCCCCAGGCCCGGTACTCGTGTCACTTCCACCGGACAGGCGTCGACACCGACGAGCGACCGCGGCGGGTCGAGGGCTGTGTCGCCTGGGGCAGCCCAGGCTGGGGGTTCGTCAACCACGACAGCTACGTCGAGTTCGTCGAGAACGTCTCTTACGAGGTGTTCGGCGCCGGCTTCGTCGGAGAGATAGGAACGGAGGTCGGCGCCGTCCGGCGAAACTTCGCCCTCCGCAGCCAGGGGTCCGGCGGGTTGCCCGACAGCCGGCAGTTCCACGCTGACAGCGAGGGCCAGATCGACGACTTCGGCCACGGCGGCCACGGCTTCTGGTTCCAGGGGCCGGGCGTCGCCGTCGAGGACAACGTCGCCGGCGGCCACCGCCACTTCGGGTTCGTCTTCTGGACCCGGGGCAAGCCCGACGAGACCGTCGACCCCGACCGCATCGAGGGGGTCGTCGGCACGGTACCGACCTTCCCGCTGTCGAACGTGGAGGGCCAGCCTGGCCTGTCGAGTATCGAGGAGGCGAGCGACGGCACGGTGCCGCCGAGTTTTGTCAAACTGCGGTCGTTCCGGGGCAACACCGTCTTCGGCTCCGGCGGCGGCCTCGATATCTCGCGACACCGGTTCGGCGCGTCCAACGACGGCGTCGACGAACCCAGCGTCGTCGAGGACGTTACTGTCTACAATATCGGCTCCCACGGGACGCACTGGGACCCCGTCCGGGTCCCCAACACCGGCGGCGGCCAGGGCGGCAACAACGGCATCTCCATCCGCTACAGCAAGCACGTCGACCTCCGGGGCGTCCGGCTGGTAAACGGCGCCGGCGGCTCGCGAGGCATCGGCATCAACCACAACGACGCCCCGGTGAGCGTCCGCGTCGCTGACGCCACCGTCGAGGGCTGGACCGTCGGCCTGCGGTCGTTCCCCCACGGCACCTCGCCGGTGCGAGGGGTGACGTTCGACAACGAGGTGGACGTCCAGTTGATCGGCGGCGGTATCGACAGCCGGTGGGCCCCACAGCGGGTCGCCATCGAGGACGTCTCGTTCGCCGACGGCGGCCGGGCGAACGTCTTTCTCACCGCCGAACTCGAGGGCGACCTCTACGGGCTGTTCTCGCCCCAGAGCCTCGCCAGCCTCGACGGCGAAGCGCTCTTCCACGACGCCCAGCGCGACGACTTCGTCCCGATTCCGACGCCCGCCGACCTCGAGTCGCTGCACGGCGACTCGCTGGGGAACCTAAGCGACGCCGACCCGGCCGCTCTCGTCGGCAAGACGAACGCCGAACTCTGGAACGAGTTCGGCGTCGCCGTCGACGGGGGGACGGTGCCACCGGCAGCCGGTCGCGACGGCGGCATCGAAGGCGGGTTCGTGACGGGTGGCGCTGGTGGCGGCCGGCGGAACGGCCTCATCGAACACGTCGTCTCCGCAGCGGGGTCGCTGTTCGAGGTCGGCCGGCTCGCCCAGGGGGAGAAGCTCTACGTCTACGACGACCCCGAGTTCCTGGCCGTGCCTGGCACGTACGCCGGCCTGCCCTACGTCCGGCCGGAGCGCGAGGACGCCGGCGGCGAACGGGCTTCGTTCTACCACCTGCGACTGAGCCGTCCGGCGACCGTATACGTCGCCTACAACGCCGAGTCGTCGGCCGACTGGCTCGGGAACTGGACCGACACCGGCGACTCGCTGGGCACCGACGACGGGCCACGGCGCGTCTACCGGCGGAAGGTCGACGCCGGGCGCGTCACCCTCGGGCCGCCACAGAACACGTACCAGATGTACTCGGTCTTCGCCCGGGAGCGGTGAGTTTCGCCCGGTCCCGGCGTTTACGTGGCTGCTAAGGCAGCTACGCCGCCGATAATAACGTCGGTCTGGCCCCTCAGTTCCGACGATGACTGCGTTCGGTAGCGTGGGCACTCCACGGCCGGGTCGGTTTCGATGAAGCGGACGACGGCCGACGGTGGCTGGCCGCTGCCCCCCATCTTCGACGTGCTCGCCGTGCTCGTCCTCGACGGCAGCGGTGGGACCGTCTACGCCGGTACCGGCGTCGACGCCCTCGCCGAGGGAGACCTGGACGACGAGGCCGACGTGCTGGACGCGCTGGTCCACCCCGACGACGCTCACTCGGTCGCCACGGTGGTGCTCGACGTCCTCGACGGCGCTGCGTCGGCCCGCCGCATCTCCTTCCGGTCGCGACTGAACCTCGACCGGCGATTCGACCTCGTGCTGGCGGGCGCCGGCAGTGACGACCGGGAGGGCAGCGGAGACGGTAGCACCGGCGAAGGTGGCGCCGCCGTGGGCGTCCTGACCGACGCCACCGACCGGGTGCGCGACCGGCAGGCCCTCGCAGGTCTCGGAGACCTGCTGGACGCCGTGCTGGACGCCACCACCAGAGCTGACCTGTGCCGGGCGTTTCTCGAGTGGGGTCGACGGTTGCCGAACACTAACTTCACGCCGTACCTCTACGACACTGACGAGGGCCGACTCAGCCCCGCGACTCTCGGAGCGGACGAGGAGTCCGGATTCGCGAGCGAGGGACCGGCAGACGCGGGACCTGCGGACGAGGAATCGACAGGCGACGAGTCGGCGGTGGAGGAATCGACAGGCGGTCAAGTACCCGAGGCAATCCGGTCAGTCTACCGGACCGGTACTGCCAGGGTGGTCCACGGGGCGGGAGCCGACCGTCACAGGGTCGCCCTCCCGGTCGGTGACCACGGCGTCCTCGTGGCCGAAACGGGTGCAGGATCCGGGGTCGACGACCAGTTGATCGAGGCCTTCCGGCCGCTGGCTGCCCTGCTAGGACTGGGACTCGACCGACTGGGCTACGCCGAATCCCTGGCCGTCGCCAGAGAGGTCGCCCGGGAGACCCGCGACGCCCACCGGCGGTTACAGAAGCTCGCCAACACCGTCCGGCGGGCCGAAGACCGCATCCTCCGGGCCGACACGCCCCAGGCCATCCACGAGGCGCTGTGCGAGGAACTGACGGCGACGGACCTGTTCGCGTTCGCCTGGGTCGGGGAGGTCGACTTCCAGAACGACCGCCTCGTCCCCCAGGCATGGGCCGGCGAGGGCCGTCCCTACGTCGACAACATCGACCTGGAGATGGAGACAGCGGAGGCGGGAACGGCACCGCCATCCGTAACGGCCGCCGTGACACGTAAAGCCCGTCACGTCACCGACGTCGCAAGCGGCGTCAAGACCGCGCCCTGGCGGCGCGAGGCGCTGGCAAACGGCTTCCAGTCCGCGATGGCCGTCCCCATCGGCGACGACGAGGGACTGCTTGGCATCCTTTCGGTCTACACCAGGGAAGCCGGGGGCCTCGACGACGAAATTCGGCTCGCGCTCGTCCACCTCGGGGCCGTCGCCGGCTACGCGACGAATGCACTCGAACTCCGCCGGGCCTTCTTCGGGGCGACGTCCGTCGAAGTGAAACTCCACGTCCCCGCGACCGAGACCGCACTGGGCCGGTTCGCCCGGGAAATCGACGCCGAACTCGAGGTTCTCAGCGTCGTCCCCCGCGAAGACGGCGCCGCGCGGCTGTTTTTCACCGTCGACAGCGCGCCGGAGACGGTGCTTGACGACGCCGAGGAGACGCCCGGCGTCGGAGACGTCACCCACCACGCAGACCGGGCCCAGGTGCCCGTCTTCGAGACGACGATCACCGACCAGACGCTGTTGCGGGCCGTGACCTCCCACGGCGCCATCCTCTCCGCCGCCAGCGCCGACGCCGAGGGGCTGTGGCTCACCGTCAAACTCGGCCAGAACGTCGAAGTCCGGGCGTACGTCGAGTCCGTCCGGGCGGAGTTTCCCGACACCGAGATCGTCGCCCGGCGGATCCGCGAAGAGCCCGTCGAGGCGAGCCACCGGCTGCGCGCCGACTACGAGGAACAGCTCTCCGAGCGCCAGCGGGAGGTGTTCGAGGCGGCGTACTTCGGCGGCTACTTCAACTGGCCACGGGACCGCACCGGCTCGGAGATAGCCGACTCCATCGGCATCGCCCAGCCGACGTTCAGCCGCCACCTCCGCGCCGCCGAGCGCAAGCTGGCCGCGCTCCTGTTCGAGGGGACCGGCTAACCGTGGCGTCGTCGCTGCCGTCGACCCGACGCCCCTGTCTCTCGGCCCTCCCCCCTCGGCAGATACTGACCTGCGAATCGGCCGAAATCGTGCATTTAGACAGGTCCTAAGCCCGGGAGGATTGTGGGAGCGTCTGGCGGATTTTTAGGTATCGGGCTCCACCGTGGAGTAGATGTCATCGCCAGATTACGACGAATCGATGGCCGTCGCTCCGGAGTGTGAGGGGGTCCCGTTCGAGGAAGCGCTCGGGAGTCTCATCCGGGAAGCCGAACGGGAAGGGGTCGACGTCGCCGTCCCGCGTGACGTCGACGCGGTCGAGTCCGGCGCCTGGGCGGTGGAGATTACGAAAGTCGAATTCGACCGAAAGGAGTAGCGCGAACCCGTTTTCGCTCGGCCGTCTGGCGGCTTCGGCGCCTTACGTCACCGATAATAAACTAGACGCCGGCCCACCCACCGATAGATGACAGACAGACCTCGGTGGTGGTTCGCAGACCTCGTCGCCGCGTTCGGACTGACCGTCGGCAGCGCGGGCTTCCTCTGGGGCGGGCTCGGCGGGTACCCCCGCGTCCTGGTCGCCCTCCCGCTCGTCTGTTTCCTGCCGGGGTACGCCTTCGTCAGTGCCGTCTTTCCCCGGGAAGGCGAGAGTCCGACCGGCATGGAAACGTTCGACGAGGCGACGAGACGCGGCGCCGGTACCGCCGACACCTCGACCGAGCCCGGTCACCTCGGCCGGCTGGCGCTCTCGCTGGTCGCCAGCGTCGCCGTAGTTCCGATGGCCGTCCTCGTCCTCGACATCTCGTCGTATCCCATCAGACCGGTCCCGGTGTTGCTCACTGTGAGCCTCACGACCGTCGGCCTGCTCGCGGTCGCCACGCTGCGACGCCTCCGGGTCGTCCCCGCCGAGCGGTACGAATTCGACGCCTCGGCCATCCCCGCGTTCTGGTACTCCGACGCCGGCACCCACCGGTTTTCGCGGTCGAAGTGGGACGCCCGCCTCCCCAATCTCGTCCTCGCAGTCGGCGCGCTCCTCGTGCTGTCCAGCGTCGGCTACGCGGCCGTCAATCCGCCCTCCGGCGCCGAGTTCACCGAGTTCCGCGTCGAGACCGAGGACATGACCCCCGAGACGCAGTCGCTGTACCCGGCGTCCCTCTCGAGCAGTGGTTCGACCGTCGAAACAGTCGTCACCAACCACGAAGGCCAGCGCGAGGACTACACCGTCGTCGCCGTCCTCCAGGACGTCGAGCGGACGAACACGTCGGTGTCAGTCCGGTCCTCGTCGGTCGTGGGACGGGCATCTGCCACCCTCGCTCCCGGCGAGCAAGGGCGCGTACCGGTCGAGATACGACCGGATTCGACCGGCGACCGCCGGCTCGTGCTGTTACTGTACCGCGGCGGCGTCCCGGACGACCCGTCGGCCGAATCGGCCTACCGGTCCCTCCGGATGCGCGTCACCGTGGAGTCCAACTGATGTGGCCGTGGGAACACCTCGCCTTCGGCTACCTGCTGTACTCGGCCGCCTCACGAGCCGTCGACGGTCGACCGCCCCGGGGAGAGGCCGTGCTCGTCCTCGCCGTCGCGACGCAGGTGCCGGACCTATTCGACAAGACGTTCTCGTGGGTCCTCCCGGTGTTCGAGGCGGGGTACGCAGCCGGCCACTCGGTGCTCGTGGTCGGCCCCCTGCTCGTCGCCGCCGGCGCCATCGCAGTCCACCGGGGCCAGCGAGCGATGCGGCTGACGGGTGCCTACGCCGTCGGTCACTGCTCGCACCTGCTGGGGGACGTCGTCTACCCGCTGTTGCAGGGCAAGCGGCTGGCAGTAGAACGGCTGTTCTGGCCCGTCTCGACGTTCGAAGCCACGGCGGGCCACGTCGGCGTCGTCGACCGGGTGCTGTCGTACTTCCTGCGGTACGCCGGCCAGGTCCGCCGGCTGGAACCGGACGCACTGTTCGTCGTCCAGGTCGGGCTGGTCCTGGGGGTGTTCGTCCTCTGGCTGGTCGACGGCCGACCAGGTCCGGGGGTGCTCCGGCGGTCGGTCAGCGGCCGGACGGGGCGAGAGGCCTGAACCGTTTGACAAACTGAACCAAGGCTTAAGTTTCCGGGGTTTTGACCCTTCCCTGTATCCGTGTCAGACACTGATTCGAACGCCGACACGTCCTCGGTATCCGGCGACGTCGAGGACCTGGCACGCCGCGTCGAGGTCCAGGTGTCTGGCGCTGAGGAGCCGGTGACTATCGGTGAGCTTGCGGCCCGCGTCAACGAAGAAGGGGCGCATGCCGGCGACGACACCGCCGACGTTCACGAACAGCTTCACGACCGCGTCCTGCCCGACCTTGAGTCTGACGGCTTCGTGGACTTCGACGTCGACACCGGAGTCGTCCGGCCGATCCACGAACGCGGGTCGGCCGACGGGTCGCGACTTCGACGGGGAGCCAGCCGATTCCGCGGTCGGTCCGCACTCGCCGTTCCCGTCCTCCTGGGCGGTGCCACCGCTCTCTACACCGGGAGTCCGCTCCCGACGCTGGGCGTCAGCGCAACCGGGCTCGGCGTCCTCTACCTGCTGGGCCTCCTGACCAGCTGAGAGCACGACCGACGCTACCGCTCCTCGCGCCAGGCCTCCCGACACTCGTCGTCACAGAACCGCCGTATTTCCGGTGGCTCGTCGCCCTGCTCGACGACCACCGTCGGCGTCCACGTCTGCATGTCCAGGGCGGACCCACAGTTCGCACACTCGAAGTCGTCTCCGTGTCGAGGCGATTCCTCCGTCACGATCACCAGCCATCGCTACTGTTCATCGGTAGTCAGTCTCCTGTTACTGTGACTCGATCTACGAATACGTGTCAAGCCGGACACGTCCATGAATCTGATACCCAAGGAAATTGGAGTGGACGGCCGCCGGACGTCAACAGGCGCCGCCCGGCGGCCCGAACCGGGTCGGGGGGCCCGCAGGCACCGGGCCGCTGATCGGCCCGCAGCACGCCACTAGAGGCGAAATCGGTCACCTCCGGCTCATCGACCCAGCGACACAGCTACGGGCCACTTAACCCCCATACCAAACTATGTTGAACCCACCGAATTATCGGGCTACGAGCCACACATTCGACGGTTTCGACGGCGTTGTCGATAGTTTACACACCTCACTGTGGCCAGCGGTCACCGTGAGCGTAGGGGCCGGAACTGGAGCACTCGTCCGAACGATAGCGACGGCTGGTCGGTGTCAGAGGGGGTGACGGCGCCAGCCCGGACCGCCGGAGGACTGAACGTATTCCTTTACAGCTGTTAATCGCCGCGATCCGTCCTGGACCGGGCGAACTGTTGTGTTCCTACGACCGGCATATACCTCGTTATAGCTCCGGTAACGCCGAACGTCCGGCATTACGGATTATTGGGTAGTCGATTGATGTGGAATGCGTGTCTCCGAGGGAGTATGAGGGAAGCCATGGGAACGCGAGAACGCGACCACGAGGTAGCGCCTGACGGCGACGGCCAGCAGGCGGACCCGGAGGCGACAGACGAGGGGGACGGGTACTATCCGCTCCCAGAAGACGAACTGTTTCACGTCCTCCAGAACGAACGGCGCCGGGCAGTACTCCGGTACCTCAACGGTACCGAGGACACCGTCCAGATGCGGGCCATCGCCGAACAGGTGGCCGCATGGGAACACGACACGACGGTCGACCAGTTGAGTTCCGACCAGCGCCAGCGGGTCTACATCGCGCTGTACCAGTCTCACCTCGACACGCTCGCCGACGCGGGCATCGTCGAGTACGAGAAGTCCAGGGGGAACGTCCGACTCACCGAGACCGGCCAGGACGTCGCGTCCTACATGGAGGGGGTCGGCGACGGGGACGGCGAGCAGTTCGAGTGGCAGGACAATTCGCTGGACTACCTGGCTGCGACCGCCGCCAGTTCGGTCCTCATCGGCGGGTCGACCACCGGCGCGCTGCCCGTCACTGTCTCCTCGTTCACGGTCAGCGTCCTGACGGTCGTGTTGTTCACCGCCGTGACGGTGGGTCGGGTCGCCGCCGAGTTCGCCTGACGAGTCTGCCCGGGGGAAGGGGCCGTCGAGTGTTCGTCACACGGGGGAGTCGTTTTCACTACTCCGACGCCGCCACCGCCCGGTGTGGGCCGTGGGCCGCCAACTTACCGATCGGATAATGAAGGTCGTGACCGGCCTGGGACACACATGGACATCGACCAGGCTGGTGGTGCGTGTCGGAGCGTCATGGAGACGGTCTCGCGGGGCGTGATCGTCGACGACGACGTCCTCGAGACGGTCGTCACGGCCGCCATGGCCCGGGGGAACGTCCTCCTCGAAGACGTTCCCGGCACCGGCAAGACGCTCACCGCCCGCTGCATCGCGACCGCTCTCGGACTCAGTTTCTCGCGCGTCCAGTTCACGCCGGACCTCCTCCCGGCGGACGTCACCGGGACCTACGTCTTCAACGAGAAACGCCAGGCCTTCGAGTTCAACGACGGCCCGATCTTCGCCAACGTCGTCCTCGCCGACGAGATCAACCGGGCGTCGCCCAAGACCCAGGCAGCCCTCCTGGAGGCCATGGAGGAAGGCCAGGTGACGGTCAACGGCGAGACCCACGACCTGCCCGAGCCCTTCTTCGTCATCGCGACGCAGAATCCCGTCGAGAGCGGCGACGGCACCTTCCCGCTGCCCGAGGCCCAGAAGGACCGCTTTCTCGTCAAGACGAGCCTGGGCTACCCCGACAGGGCGGGCGAACTCGAACTGCTGGACCGGCGCGAGGCACGCCACGACCAGTTCCCCTCGGTCGAGCAGGTGTTGAGCCGCGACCAGGTCAGCGGGATCCAGGAGGCCCCGGAACGCGTCGACGTCGACGCCGACGTCAAGCAGTACATGGTCGACGTGGTCCGTGGGACCCGCGAGGAACCCCGCGTCGACGTCGGCGTCTCGCCGCGCGGCTGCCAGCGGCTGTTCGAGGCAGCCCGGGCCCGGGCCGTCGTCGAGAGTCGTGGGTTCGTCCTGCCCGACGACGTGAAGGCGGTGGCGCTGCCGGTGCTGGCCCACCGGCTGGTGTTGCGGCCGGACGCCCGGGTCGAGAACGTCTCGAAGCGCGACGTGGTCCGTGACGTGCTGAACTCGGTGCGCGTCCCGACGGTCAACCGTACAGCGCGGCGGTCAGCGCCAGCAGACCCGTAAGCAAGACGACGAAGGGGCCGAGTCCCAGGTCCGGCGAACCCAGCCCGCCGACCACGCGACCGCTCAGCAGAACCAGGACGCCGACGACCGCCGACGCGCCGACGTGGGCTACTTCTGCCGGCCACGTCGTCGCCCGGCGCCCCAACTGCGCGCCGAGGCCTATCGCGTGCTCCCCGGCGTCCCACGCCAGCACCGTCGCCACGGCGCCGACGAGCAAGGTCGACAGACCGGGTCGGGCGACGACTCCTGCCAGCAACACCGTCAGCAACACAAGCGCAGTCCCGAGTTTCACCAGCCACCGCGAGCCCGACCCCCGTAGCGGAATGACACCCAGGGCTACCAGCGTCACCCCCACGACGCCGGGTGCGACCTGGACCTGGGTGAGGAGGTCGCCGCTCTCGACCCAGACCAGGGCCGGCGCCACGAGGAGGATGAGACCCGCCACGACGCCGACGACGGTGCCCGCGAGCCGGGACCACGAACGGGCGGTCCAGAGCCCGACGGCGAGGACGCTCAACCCCACACCCTCTGCCACGAGAGCCGTCGTCGCCGGTCCGGTCGCGAGGTGAAACACCGCAAAGAGTCCCAGCAGGACCGACAGGCCCCCGCTCAGCCGAACGGGGCGGCGGTTCGGCGTGACGACGCTCACGCCCGGACCCTCCCCGGTTCCCGGGACACGGCAGCCGCCAGCGGGTCGCCGGGGTACCACTCGACTACCGGCACGTCGGCCTCGCGGAGCGTGCTGATCCGATTGCGCCGTTCGAGGGCTGCCAGGCGGCGACCCGACGTGTCCGCTTCGGTCACCGTCGGACTGACGACGCTGACGCGGTTGCCGGCGACGTCGAGCGTCTTGCACGTCTCGACGATTTCGTCGTCACACAGCGGCGACACAACCAGCACCTGTGTGCCCTCGGCCAGTCGCTCGCGGAGCCGGTCGACCTGGGTCGCGTGGTCGGGTTCCTCGGCCGGCGGCGTCGCGGCGAACGCCTCGCTCGTGGCCAGCGTCCGCTGGAGGTCGTCGGCGTGCTCCCGGCCGACGCCCGGACTCGTCCAGGCCAGCGACCGACCGAAGGCGGCGAGGCCGACGTGGTTGCGAGCGCCGGTCAGCGATTCGACGAACTGACGGGCGGCAGAGACGCCGTAGGCGACGGCGTGGGGCTCGTCCTCCCGTCCCCGGTAGGCAGCGGCCCGTGCGTCGACGACGACCACGACCCGGGCGGCCTGCTCCCGGCGGAACTCGACGGTGGTGAACTCCCCGGACCTCGCGTACCGGTTCCAGTCGATCCGGCTCATCGGGTCGCCCCGGCGGTACTCTCTCGTCCGGTGGAACTCGACGCCGGCACCGGACCGGTCGGAGAGGATCTGGCCGACCTGCTGGAGCGTCTGGCGGCGCACCGGCGCCGTCGCGTCCGTCGCCGTACAGTCGAGTTCGGTGTCGGTCGCGACGGTGCGTTCGACTTCGCGGTCGCCGCTTGCGTCCCGGGCGACGACCGTCGCCGGGTCGAACCGGTGTCTTCCCCGCTCGGCCTCGACGCGGTAACTGAACGTCAGGCTGCTCCCGGGCCGAAGCACGCCACCACGGCGGGGCGACCCGCCGGTCACCGACAGCGTCTGGGGCACGCCGTCGACGACGCGGAGGTCGAACAGCGTCCTGTCGCCAACGTTGCGAACCTGGACCGTGACCTCGACCTCGTCGCCAGGGCCGGGGGCCGACTCGTCCAGGCTGCGCTCGATGGCGAGTTCGGGCCGGGGGTCGCTCGTCACCGTCGGATAGATGGCGTAGACGACGCCGACGACCGACACCAGGAGGAGGTTCGGCCGCCGGAGCCCGACGCCGAGGCCCACGGCCAGCAGCGTGACGGCGACGACGCCCCGCCAGCGCCGGGTCCGCCGGCTCGCGGATTCGGTCACGCCGCTCGCCAGGTCGGTCACGCCGCTCGCCCCCCGGCAGCGACGGCGGCGATGGCGTCGACCGTCCGGCGAGTCCGGATGGCTAGCGGGGGTTCCAGGCGGCCCAGCGAGGCGAGCCAGCCGGGCGACGGCCCCGTCACCTCGCGGCCGCCGGAGCGGTCACCACCGACGGCCCCGTTCCGAGCGAGAAAGCCCGCAGCGACCGGGTCGTCGGTCCACTCGCCGGTCGCGACGAGGCGTTCGGCCTCCGCCTGGCCGACTGACGACGAGCGGGTCAGCGTCTCGACGGCGGCTGCCCGGAGTCGCTCTCGGACCCTCTCCCGGGTGGCCGAGCCGACGAGCGGCAGGCTGAGCCGCCAGCGGTCGACCGTCTCGTCGAGGTCGTCGCCCGGGACGGGCATCGACACCGACTCCTCGACGTCGGGCGTCTCCGTCTGGTCGACGCTGCCGCTGCGACCCAGTGTGGCGATCGCCAGCAGGAGGACCACCAGGCCCAGGCCGACGGCGAAGAAGAAGTCGTTGCCTGCGGCGGCCACGAGCGGGTCCAGAACGACCAGGCCGGCGAGGGCACCCTCCGCGAGGACGACGGCAGCGACCAGTACCAGGCCGACGCCACCCAGGACGAGGCGACGGCGGTTCACCGTCCATCCCCCAGGTCGGTGCGGACTTGCTGGAGTCCCCGGTTCGCCTGGTCCCGGCGGTCGTCGGAGACGGGAGCGCCGCCGTACCTGATTTCTTCGAAGGGCCGGGTCACCGCCTCGACCGCCCGGGGTTCGACGCCACGGTCGATAGCCCGGTCGGCACACTCCCGTGGCGTCTTCGTCTCGCGGTCGTCGACGCCGACGAGCGAGACCATCTCGTGCCAGGCCCGGGCCACCTCGTTGGTCGGGGCAGCGTGGTTCACCGAGCGGTCGGTGCCGCCAGTCCCGTCGTCGGACCCGCTGAACCGGTCTCGCCACGCCGCGACGAGCCGGTCGCGCCGGGCGTACGCCAGGGCGACGGCGGCGAGTCCGAGGGCAAGCGGAAGCAGCGAGAGCAGGAACGACAGTAACGCCCGGAGCAACGCCAGGAGTTTGTCGAGCAGCGACTGTGTACCCGGACCCGTCCCCGACCCTTTGCGGTCGGTCGCCCCGCCGGAGGCCGACCCGGAGCGTCGCTCGCCGGACGACGCCGATCCCGACCGCTTGCTGTCACTCGCCGTCGTGGCCTGGCCGGACGAGGCAGATTTCGCGGCCGACGAGGACTGCCCGCCGTTCGAGGAGTCGTCGGCGTTGCCCTGGAGTCGGTTCTTGTACTCCTGGACCTCGCCAGAGCCCAGCGGCAACCCGGACGTGTCGAAGTCGATGGCGTCGTCGGGCGTCGTTTTCACGGTCGACTGCAACGTCGACGACGCCACGCCGATGCCGGCGACGCAGGCCAGGCCGAGCAGCAGTGCGGCGACGGCCTCACCGTCCATGCTCGACTCCCTCCTGCCGTGTAATCGGGAATCCGTCGCGGCCCGAGCGCGAATCACACATTGGGGTTGGTGGCCGAAAGCATCGCTCCGGCTGTTATTATGTTTGAGATAACCCCCTCAATCGAGCGGTTCGATCCGTCCCAGCGAGGCTTACGAACTTACTAATCCTCGTTAGTCACACGGTAAGCGCTCGGCGGATTTCGGGCGCCGAGGGCCGTTTCCACGTATAAACGCTTCCCAGATGAAGAACCAGACGGAGGTGTGGGCGGTGTTTCGTCCAAGTTGGAATCATGAGCGATAACGGCGACGAGTTTGCGACCCCGACCGACGACGTGTCTTCTGCCGGCGGCCGACCCCGTGCCACCCGGCGGTCCGTGATGAAGGGCCTGGCCGGTGCAGCGGTGGCCGGCGCCGCCTTCTCCGGTGTGGCGAGTGCCCACCACACTGACGGCGTTCCCCAGCGCCTCGTCGACAAGTTCGACAACGTGGTCAACGTGGCCTACGCGGGTGCCGACCGCGACGGCAACGAGTCCATCAACGACGTCCTCGACGAACACCGGGACGACCACACGCTGCTGTACTTCCCGTCGGGCACCTACTACATGGACCGACTGTTCCGGTTCACGACCTTCGAGCACTTCGGGATCTACGGCAACGACGCGACCATCGTTCCGGCGGACTACCACGACATCACCGACGGCCAGCACAAGCTGTTCCGGCTGGGGACCCACTACGACCCCGGCCAGAAGCTCCACGTCGAGAACATCACCGTCGACATGACGGCACCGGACACCGGCGTCCGGGCTTTCGAGGCGGCCGTCTCGGAGGACCTGCTCGTCCGTGACGTCACCGTCGAGGGCCGCCACGACAGCGGCATGTGGGGTCCGGGCAGGTTCGTCCTCCGGGACCCGGACGCTACCGGCCTCGTCGAGCGATTCAAGGCGAAGGGCGGCGCGGACTTCTCGGCCGAAACCCCCAGCGCCGGCACGCTCTGGCGCGGCCCGACGGGCATCCTCTGTAACTCGCTGAACGTCGGGACGATGACCTTCCGGGACTGCGAACTCGGCGGCTTCCCCGACAACGGCCTGTACACCTCGGGAAGCAAGGGCCCGATCCGCGTCGAGGGCGGCGTCTACGAGAACTCCAACGGGAACAACGTCCGCGTCGGCAGCCCCGACAACGTCATTTCCGGCGCCACCATCCGCGTCAACGAGACCTCGTCCCACGCCAACGCCCACCGCGGCATCCGCCTCGAGGGCGCCGGCGAGACCCTCATCGAGGACACGACCATCGATATCGACGTCCCGGTCAGCGGTTCGACGCCGGTCGTCATCATGGCCGACTGCGAGGGCCGGACCACCATCCAGGACTCCCGCATCGAACAGCGCAGCGACGTGTTCAACAACGGCATCGACGCCTCGGTCGACTGTGGCGACGTGAAGATCGCCCGGACGGACATCGTCCAGGACACGCCCGGCGGCAGCGCCATCGTCATGGGCGGCGACGGCGACGCCGACGAGTGGGCGGAACTCATCTACGTCAACATTCTGGGCTCGCCCGGCGACAAGTGGAACCGCGCCGCCATCTACAACGAGCGCTCGAACGTCGAGTTCCGCGCCGTGACGGTGGACCAGACCGGCGGCCCGAAGCGCCGCGCCCTGGTCAACTACGGCGACGACTGCATCATGTACAAGTGTGACTTCAACGTCAACAACTACCCCGTCATCGACAAGGGCAGCGGCACGTGGGCCAGCTACAACACCTTCGAGGCCAACGACGGCTCTGCAGGCTACTTCCTGACCGACGAGTCCAGCGACGTCTACCTGAAGCAGAACACGATTCACAACGGCATCCGCGACGACGGCTCTGCCAATCTGGAACTGCTCGGGAACGAATACTGATTCCCCGCTAGCTCGTCTCCCGATTCGCTTTTTTCGTCGTTTTTGGTTTTCGCCCGTGTCAGTGGGTTACGGCTGCGTACGACGCCGTATTCGTATCGGAAGTGGAATCTCTTACCTCGCTGGCTATGCAATTGATCCGCTACTCTCAGCACCGCAACCGCCGCCGCAACGGCGGTGCAAGCCCTGGCACCCACGTTTTTCGTCAGGTTCCTTCACTCGCTTCGCTCGTTCCGGAACCACTACTCGAAAAACGTGGGTGAAGAAATTTACTCTAATAGAATCCCTATACAGAATTTGGGGGTCAGAGAGGGAACTTATCGCCAATATTCCTCTTGGTTGTATGCCATGAATTGTAGATTAAAGCTATACAAAAAGACGCGAAGATTGGAAAGGCGGAAAGACCTTCAGCGAACGTTCTTAAGCGGACGGTCCTCCAGCGATGACTTTCCCATATACTAGAGTAACATAGTTTCGTTATTGGGGACACTTCGATTAAGATACCTTCAGAGCGGATATGCCAATTCAGCGTAACGAACCAGCCAGTACCACTACTCCCGCATTGCGATTATTTGCAGTTCGAACCTGTCTACAGTGGCTATCGGCTATCAGCTTCAGCGTAGCTCGTTTATTCCGGTGGGCAAGATTCACGGGCTATTCCTGGGTCGAAGAGGAGCTCATGGTTGGCAGCAGGGTGCATTGAGTCCGTCCTGAACCCTGCAACTATGGGGGTCCACGTTCGACCCCAGGTATGGCATCCAATACCGGCAGCGGGTGGGAGGCAACCGGTGGAGAGCGGTCTGACAGCCCTAACAAGAAACACACCAGCTACGAACTGCTGGCCTGGATCAAGGCATCAGACCACCGCAAAGATATACTGACGACTTTGGCCGAGGGACCGGAGAATACGACTCACTTCAAGGAAAAATGGGACGTGGCTACCGCAGACGTGCCTCGACGGTATATCAACGAGTTACAGGACCGTGCTTTGGTCGAGTGCCTTACCACGTAGCGACAGCGATACAGGCTGTATGGATTGACGGAGAACGGAGAGGAGATCGCTGAAATGCTGTAAATTGACGTTAGAGGTGGTAATAGTCCCAGATGGGTTTTCGGGTATAGTCATGTCGGCTTTAGTGTGGGGGTTGCGAATACCGAATCGACCTGCAGCTCACGTGATGCATCAATTCTCTATATTCGACCCAATAATTCTATCCCTTCCTAATTGTTTCAATAGAGTCAAGAAATCTGTTTAGTCAAACCAGTCGTCGGTCAATTTGTAGCAGTTGTAAACTATGCAGGCAGCCCGCATCGCTCTCCAGGATGATAATCCCCGAACCGACGTGGTAGTCATGGCGACCATCGAGAACGCCGGCCCACAGAAGCAACACATTCAAGCAAAGTGTTACGGCCTCGAAACCACCGTCGGCAGTCCCAAGGTCCAACAGTATGCCAGCCTCCGGCTACAGCACGACGGCACTCGTGCCGTTCGGCCGCCATGACGGCCATCAGACGACCCGCCTTCCGGCATTCTTTGACCCGGACTGCTAGGACAGGTAGGTTTCCTCGTTATCGAAAGAAGCGGAGGGTCGATGTAACGGGTGACCAACTCTTGAAATCCGCTCTCGATTCGGCCGGGGGAAGAGATATCAACCACCGGCCATAAGCTACTTGGTTTGTTATTGAGTAACAAATAGCATGATTCGATTCCATCGAGGGGGCGCCGTCTTCGTCGCGGTGGTCGCCATGCTCTGGATGGCGACGGGCGTTGGGGCGGCTACAGAGGGTGATCCACTTTCAAACATAAATTGTGAGAACGTCGATGTCGAAGATCATGGAGACGAAGTGAGCCGCTGGGCGACCGGCGACGGCGATGCTGGTGAGCATACGGCGACCGAACGAGCGCGAGAGAACGGCCGGAAAACGGTGAAAGGCGTCGCAACGCAACAGGGCGACGATGTGTCGGAATGTGCCAACGACACACGGAACGAGGAAGACGATCGGTTCACGATCCCTGAGCGGGGCCAAGACGGGCAGGACGACCACCAGCGGGATGTTACTGACACGGCGACCGGCCACGGCGACGATGTACGAGAGACTATCACCTTCGGTGATCGTGAGGCCAATAATGTCGAGATCAACGTCACAGTGAGTGAATCGGACGGATCTGGTGATACCATCGATCACCTACCGGGGACCGTTAACATCGCTGCCGGGAGCAACTTAACCGCCACTACCGAGCACGGTGACGATGTGAGCGACGAGGCGATGCGCAATTCTGGACGGGAGGGACGAAACCCACAAACTGGCGAGGAAATCCAGATCCCGGCGCAGGGCGGCAATGACACGGAAGCGGCGCGACACTGCGACGACGAGTCTGACTGTTCCAACAAAACGAGGAACGAGGAAAACGAAGTATTCTAACTACTCAGATGTAGATTTTGGAAGGTCATGAGATTCGTCTCCGTGTTTATAGTGTTCGGTTTCTTCGCTCACTTTGCTCGTCGCCACTCCGGGCGGCCGTCATGGTAGTATTCGTCGACCGGCTCGCCCACACCGCCCGCTACGATCACATCCCTGGTCGGGTCGAGCGAACACTGGAACCCAGGTTTCCAATCGGAAACACGGATCGCCCGAACCTAGACCCCGGAGTACAAGTAGCTCCGTGGCGCACACCAGCCAACCGAGCACCAGCCATGGCCCTGACCACCGCCGTCGAACGCCGCGTCCTCCCGCTAGAGGCCCCGTTCGAAATCGCCCGGGACGAGGCGAAAGACGAGAAAGAAGTCGTCCTCGTCAGGGTCACCGACGCCGACGACCGGACGGGCCTCGGCGCCGCCGTGCCGGACGCCTACTACGACGAAACCCCGGACAGCGTCGTCGAGGCGCTCCACGCGCTCCTCTCGGTCGTCGAATCCATCGACGACCCCCACGCCCAGCAGCAGATCGCCGCCCGGATGCGGGAGGTGACCGGCGACGACGCCGCTGCGCGGGCCGCCGTCTCCATCGCGGTCCACGACCTGGCCGCCAGACAGGCCGACGAGCCCCTGTACCGCCGCTGGGGGCTCGACCCCGCCGCGGCGCCGCGCACCTCCTACTCCATCGGCATCGCCGACCCGGACACGATGGCCGAGCGGGCCAGGGTGGCCCGGGACCGTGGCTTTCCCATCCTCAAGTGCAAGCTCGGGACCGACGACGACCGGGCGCGGCTGGACGCCATTCGCGACGCGGTGCCGGACGTCCGACTGCGCGTCGACGCCAACTGCGCCTGGGACCCCGACGAGGCCATACTCACCACCCAGTGGCTCGCGGAGTTCGGCGTCGAATTCGTCGAGCAGCCGGTTCCCGGCGACGACGTCGCCGGGCTGGCACGCGTCGCCGAGTCCTCGCCGGTCCCCATCGCCGCCGACGAGTCCTGCGTCACGGCTCGGGACGTTCCGGCGGTCGCCGACGCGGTGGACGTCGTCGTGGTGAAGCTGATGAAGTGCGGCGGGATTCGGGCCGCGATGGACCAGATAGCGACAGCCCACGCCCACGGCCTGGACGTGATGCTGGGCTGTATGGTCGAGTCGAACGCCTCGATCGCGGCGAGTCACCACCTCGCGCCGCTGGTGGAATACGCAGATCTGGACGGGTCGTTGCTGCTCGCGGACGACCCGTTCGACGGGGTGCCGATTCGTGACGGGGTGATCGACCTTGGAGAGGTCGACAAACCCGGGACCGGGGCAGATTAGATTTCGCCCCGGCGTCGGTCAGTCTGCCCCGTGAGTGTGGGCAAACCGACAGTGTTCACACACCCACGTCGAGCCTTCGTAGGTGGCCATCTCATCGCACCGAGGACAGCGGAACTCGGTGAAGCGATCTTCTGTAGCCATCACTCCGGCCGATCACTCCGCTACCTCCGGGGACCGCCGCAGGAGCGTTCGATACTGGTCGACGATGGCCGTGTCGAGAAAGACGCCGTCGACGACGATCGAGGCGCGGTCCGCGGAATCGAAGGCTTCGACGAAACGCCTCGCCTCTTCGACTTCCGCGGACGTCGGCGTGTAGACGTCGTTGATGACCGGCAACTGTTTCGGGTGGATCGCTTTCTGACCGAGATACCCACACTCCCGGGCCGCCGCCGCGTGTTCTCGGAGCCCCTCCGTGTCCGAGTACTCCTGATAGACGGTATCGATCGGATCCAGGTTGCCGATGGAGGCTGCGCTGACGGCGACGTTGCGAACGTACCGGTGGAGCTGTGCGGGGGTACCAGTCGCCCCGACCGCCCGGGCATAATCTCCGATGCCGTACGAGAATCCGGTTATAGCGCCGTGCTGGCGCCCCTGCTCCGCCAGGGACTCGGCGGCGAACAGGCCGCGCGGCGTTTCGATAGTGACGACGAACTCGGGGAGCGTCCCGTCGGCCGCTTTCGCGGCCGCGATCGCCTGTTCTGTCTGCTCCACCGTTTCGATCACGGGCAAGACGATCGTATCGACGCCCGCACCGACTGCAGCAGCGACGTCGTCTTCCCAGTGTGGCGTCTGCAGGCCGTTGATCCGGACGCACGTCTCCGTCCCGTTTTCCAGACCTCGTTCGAGGACGGCGGCCAGATTCGCCCGAGCGTCGGGCAGTGCGTCGTTCGGGACCGCGTCTTCGAGGTCGAAGATCACGGCATCTGCGACCGTCTCGATGGCCTTCTCCATCATCTCGGGCTCGTCGGCTGGGGTGTAGAGGAACGACCGGCGCAGGCGATCAGTCATCGTCCCTCTCTGCGACCGTCGTCACGCCGTCGGCAGCGAGTTCCGACACTTCTTCGGCAGTTCTGTCCGTTCGTTCAGTGAGCACGGACAGCGTGTCGGACCCGAGGGGCGGGCCGGCGTGTGTCACCTCACCCGGCGTCGCCGATAGTTTCGGAAAGACGCCCCGCATGGGCACCGACTCGTCTTCCTCGTCTTCGACGTAGATGATCGCGTCTCGCTCGTCGAGGTGCTCGTCGTCGAACGCGTCTTCCATGTTGTAGACCGGCCCGATCGCCGCCTCGTGTTCTTCGAAGGTCTCGACCACCTCGTCGCGGGTGTGGGAAGACATCCAGTCCGCGACGATAGCGTCGAGTTCCTCGACGTTGTCCAGCCGGTCCTCCATCGTTCTGAACCGGGGGTCCGTCGCCAGTTCCTCGCCACCCACGATACGGAGAATTCGCTCGGCGATGCTCTGTGAGCTTCCGGAGATGGCGACCCAGCGGTCGTCTTTCGTGCGGTAGGTGTTTCGCGGTGCGGTCCGGTTGCTCCGATTCCCCGAACGCGAGTTGAGCATCCCTTTCTGCCCGTACTCGATGACGTGGTCGCCGAGCACTCCGAACATGGACTCGAGGATGGACGCGTCGATGTACTGGCCGCCTCCGTCGTGGACGTCCCGCCAGTAGAGCGCCATGACGCTCGCGTAGGTGGCGTGAAGCGCACAGATAGTATCGGCCAGTGCGGTCGGGGGGAGCGTCGGTGGGCCGTCCGCCTGGCCCGTCGAGTACGCGTATCCGCTCATCGCTTCGACCAGCGTCCCGAAACCGGGCCGGTCCTTGTACGGGCCGGTCTGTCCGAACCCGGTCACGCGTATCATCACGAGGTCTTCGTTGAGCGAAGAGAGGGTTTCCCAGCCGATACCCCAGTCTTCGAGCGTTCCCGGGCGGAATCCCTCGACGAGCACGTCGGCACCTTCGACCAGTTCCTCGAAGATCGCCTGTCCGTCTTCCGCGTGCAGGTCGAGCGGAACGCTTTTCTTGTTCCTGTTTACCCACTTCCAGGAGAGTTCGTCCGAGTAGTCACCGAACTGTCGGAGCGAGTCCCCGGTCTCCGGGTGTTCGATTTTGAGTACGTCTGCACCGAAATCCCCGAGCATCATCGCCGCCAGGGGGCCGGCGTAGAGACTTGCTGCGTCGATTACAGTGATTCCGTCTAGCGGTTTGTCTGGGAGCATGTCGAGTCAAGTTCCACCCGGGCCGGTCGGTCGCGTCCGGTTCGTCGGTCGTGCCGTTCGGAGATGTCCCGTTTACCTGTGCCGTTCGAGTCGGTTCCAGTTGTCAACGCCATACTGCGGGTTACCGTACTAGAGAAACCACGGTCAGAATACTCCCGATGCACGACGGTACGTATCGTACTTTAAATAGGGGAAGGCGTTTCCCGCCGGTGCGTCGGCCGGTGGCAGGTTGTACTCGGGAACGTTCGCGAACAGGCCTGTGTTTCTCTGGACGTGTTGCGCTGGAGGTCAGGTCGGACCCTCGGCATCGCTCACGACGAACCGAACGCCTCTCCCGGAATCTACCGAAACGTATTGAATCCGGGAGAACTCCGACCGCCGACCCTATCCAGCCGTCGAATTACTCGTCCTGTGCGTCGACCACGGCCACGCCGGCGAGATTGACGATGTCTTTGACTTCGTCGCCTCGCTGGAGTACGTGGACGGGTTCATCCATCCCGACGAGCATCGGGCCGATGGCTTCGGCACCGCCGAGTCGCTGGAGCAGCTTGTACGCGATGTTCCCGGCTTCGAGGTTCGGAAACACGAGGACGTTCGCGGGCTCGTCCAGGTCGGCGAACTCGTACGTCCCGGTCAGCATCTCTTCGAGGACCGCCGTGTCGGCCTGCATCTCGCCGTCCACCGGGAAATCTACCGCTGGATCGGCTCGCAGTCGGTTTGCAGCCGTGCGTGGTTTGGCCGTTCCGTCCGTCTCGACGCTCCCGAAGTCCGAGTACGAGAGGAGGGCGGCTCGCGGCTCGACGTTGAACCGCCGGGCGAGGTCCGCGGTGTGGCGCGTCACTTCCTCGAGAACCTCGGCGTCGGGGTCCTGGTTGACGGTGGTGTCGGCACAGAACACGACGCGGTTCTTGAACGTGAGCATGTAGACGCCGGCGGCGTAGTCGGCGTTCTCGGCGGTGCCGACGACCTGCAGGGGTGCCCGGAGCGCGGACGGGTAGTGATGGGTCAGTCCGGTCAGCATCGCGTCGGCGTCACCCATCTCGACCATGACGCTGCCGAGGTAGTTGCCGTCCCGAACGAGTTCGGCGGCCTCCCGCCGGGTGATTCCCTTGCGCTTTCGAAGTTCGTACAGCCTATCGCCGTACGGTTCGAGCTGGCCCTCGTTCGGGTCGACGATTTCGGGGTCGAAATCGAGCGCGAGCCGCTCCATGACCGACCAGATGCGGTCGCGGTCACCGATCAGGACGGGTTCGGCGATCGCCCGGTCGACGAGCTGGTAGGCTGCCCGGACCATCTTCTCGTCGTCACCTTCGGCCAGAGCGATTCGCTTGGGATCGCTCATCGCCTTGTTGAGGACGACGCGCATCATCTCGCGGGACTTTCCGAGGCGAGCCTCCAGCCGTTCGACGTACGTCTCGGTGTCGAGTTCGACCCGCGCGGCGCCGCTTTCGATCGCGGCACGAGCGACGGCCGGGCTGACCTCGAAGAGGATGCGCGGATCCAGCGGTTTGGGGATGATGTACTCGGGCCCGAACTGGAGCGGCTGGTCACCGTAGGCGTTCACCACCGCATCGGGAACGTCTTCCCGAGCGAGCTCGGCTATGGCTTCGGCGGCTGCAATTTTCATCTCCTCGTTGATCTCGGTCGCCCGGACGTCAAGCGCGCCGCGGAAAATGAACGGAAATCCCAGGACGTTGTTGACCTGGTTCGGGTAATCCGAGCGGCCGGTCGCCGTGACGACCGTGTCCTCGCGGGCACCTTTCGCTTCGTCGTACCCGATCTCCGGTTCCGGGTTGGCCATCGCGAACACGATGGGATTCTCGGCCATCGACCGAACCATCTCCCGGTCGACGATGCCGCCGACAGACAGCCCCACGAACACGTCTGCGCCCTGCATCGCGTCCGAGAGATCACCGGTGGGCCTGTCCTGTGCGAACTCACGGGTGAAGTCGTTCAGTTCACCCGCCTCGGCGCGGTCTGTCGTGAGGATACCGTCGATATCACACATCGTGACGTTCTCTTTCGGAACGCCGAGGGAGACGAAAAACCGTGCTGTCGCGGTCGCAGCGGCGCCCGCTCCGGCGAACGTCACTGTCAACGCCTCGAGGTCCTTGCCCACGACGTCGACGGCGTTCAGGAGGGCGGCGCCGGAGATGATAGCGGTCCCGTGCTGGTCATCGTGGAACACCGGGATGTCCATCGACTCGCTGAGCCGCTCTTCGATCTCGAAACACTCCGGGGCCGTGATGTCTTCCAGGTTGATTCCGCCGAACGAGGGTTCCAGCGCAGCAACGTGGTCGACGAACTGTTGGGGAGCCGACGCGTCGAGTTCCAGGTCGAACACGTCGACGTCGGCGAAGCGCTTGAACAGGACCCCCTTGCCCTCCATCACCGGCTTGGACGCGAGCGGACCGATGTCCCCGAGTCCGAGGACCGCCGACCCGTCCGAGACGACGCCGACGAGATTCCCCTTGGCGGTGTGCGTGAAAGCCTCCTCGGGTTGCTCTGCGATCGCTTCACAGGGTGCAGCGACGCCCGGCGAGTACGCCAGCGAAAGGTCCCGCTGCGTACTCGTCGGCTTCGTCGTCTCGATTGCGATTTTCCCGGGCGGTTCCCGCGCGTGATAGTCGAGAGAATCCTCGTCGAGTCCCATACGACCGTTTCTACGGGGATAACTATAAAAATGCCTACATATTGTCAAGAATTAATTATGGGATTGGGAACCGGCACAGAACGCGGGCGCACTCCTGACACGTATATTTCAATAGTTGGGAGTGCCTGTGAGTGGAAACCGGAAAGACACAGGTTTGAACGCTTCGCGTTTCGTATCAGCATACACGTATAAATTCCGTCAGCGATTACCCCTTCCCCAACGTATTTATGTTTAGATATTGTTATTTACGGTATGTCAATATTAGTTGCGGTCGGTTCGAGGTCAGACCAGCATCCGGCCATCGAGACCGGCCACGACCTCGCGTCAGCGTACGAAACCGACCTGCACGCCCTCCACGCGGTTTCACAGGAGGAGTTCGAGGAACGTAAAGCAACGGTCGAAGAGAGCGGAGCGTTCGACGGGTACAGCAAGTCCCAGCGGGCCGACGCGGCGGCGAACGTTGCGAACAGGGCCGTCGTCGACACGCTCGACAGTCCCGATTTCGACGCGATTTCTACCCACGGACGCGTCGGCGACCCGGTACGGGAGATTCTGGACGTCGCCGACGAGGTCGGTGCGGAGTACATCGTAATCGGTGGCCGTCGGCGCTCTCCGACGGGAAAAGCCCTGTTCGGCAGCACGACGCAGTCGGTACTGCTGAACGCCGACCGCCCCGTCGTGACAGTCATGGGCGACGAGTAACGGGCAGGCACGGTAGTCCCCTGAGTCGGCCGCAGCTTCACCGCGGCTACTCGTGGACGTCTCGACGAGCGTGACCGCTCCCATCGGACTCCGTTCGGCGGCGATGGACACGACGTCCGTCTCGATCCTGTCACGGTATCAATCACCCATCGAGTCAACGTCGGCCGGAAATTCGGGTTCCTGGTCGTCTTCCCTCGCGTCGAACACTGTCGTGTCAGTTTCGTCCTCCGGGAAGTAGCAGGCTGCCCGGTGGACGGCATCACCCGCCTCGTCGAGGCCTGGCTCGGCCCCCCAGCACTCGTCGTCTGCTTTCGGACACCGGGGGGCAAACACGCAACCGGACGGGAGGTCGACCGGGTCCGGCGGCTCTCCCTCCAGCAGGACACGGGTACGGTCGACTGTCGGATCGTTGTTCGGGGCGGCCGACAACAGCGACGTGGTGTACGGGTGCTTGGGCTGGGCAGCGATGCGCTCTACGTCACCTTCTTCGATGACCCGTCCGAGGTACATGATTGCGAGGCGGTCTGACACCTGCACGAGGCTCGCGAGGTCGTGCGAGATGTAGACGATGCCGAGGTCCTCGGTGTCCGCGAGCCCTCGCAGGAGGTTCAGCAGGTTCACCTTGAGGGAGACGTCCAGCATCGACGCCGGTTCGTCACAGATCAGGAAGTCGGGGTCCAGTACGAGCGCTTCCGCCACTGCGACGCGCTGGCGCTGCCCGCCGGAGAGTTCGTGCGGGTACTGGTCGAGAAACTTCTCGGCCGGCGTGAGGCCGATCGTTTCCAGGGTTTCGACGACGGCCTGCTCCCGTTCGTCGGTTCGATAGTCGTGGATCGCCAGCGGTTCGCCGACCATCTGTCGGACGGTCTGGCGCGGGTTCAGCGAATCGAACGGGTCCTGGAAGATTATCTGGACCTTCCGGCGGAACTCCTGGAGGTTCCCGTCCCGGTAGTACTCGTAGGGTTTCCCGTCGAAGACGAACTCCCCGCCGGTCGGTTCCTCCAGCAACGCCATCGTCTCGCCCAACGTCGACTTCCCGCAGCCGGACTCGCCGGCGATGCCGAGCACCTCCGAGCGGCGGACGGACAGCGAGACCCCGTCGACTGCTTTCACGTAGTCCGGGTCGTCGCCGCGAACCCTGCTAAGCAGCGACCGGCTCTGCTCGTAGTACTTCTCCAGCTCGGTCGTTTCCAGGACGACCTCGCCCGGCCCGGAGTTTCCATCGCCGGAATCGGGAATGTCCCACGTCGTTGGATCCGTCGCCTGCTTGCGAATCTGCGCCGCCTCCTTGACGCGATGGCACGCCGACTGATGATTCCGGTTCGGCAAGTCCACGAGGTCCGGGTGTGACTCCCGGCACTCGTCGGTCGCAAACGGGCAGCGGTCCACAAACACGCACGCGGTCGGATCCTGGTTCAAATCGGGCGGCGACCCCGGAATCGAGACCGGATCCCCGTCGTCTATCTCCGGAAAGGAGTTCTTCAGCCCCATCGTGTACGGGTTCGTGGGATGGACGAGGACGTTGTCGACGCTGCCTTGCTCCATGACCTTGCCCCCGTACAGTATCGACAGTTCGTCACAGGTCTCGGCGATGACCCCGATCTCGTGAGTGATGAGTAGCAGGGAGCTGTCCATCCGGTCTTGCATCTCCAGGATCTTGTCGATGATCTTGTCCTGGACGAGGACGTCCAGGCCGGTGGTGGGCTCGTCGGCGATGATGAGGTCCGGCTCCAGCGCCAGCGCCATCGCGATGGTGACGCGCTGGCGCATTCCACCCGAGAACTCGTGGGGATAGTCGTCGACGCGGTCTGGGTCGAGCCCGACCATCTCGAACAGTTCGCGAACGCGTCTCCCGGCCTTCGCGTCGGAGACCTTCCGGTGTTTGTGGATCGCCTGGGCGATCTGGTCGCCGGTGCGCATCACCGGGTCCAGCGAGTCCATCGCACTCTGAGGGATGTAGGCGAGGTTTTCCCAGAGGATGTCCCGCCGTTCGGCGTCCGACAGGCTCGTGAGATCCCGACCGTCGAACCGCATCGTGCCTTGCTCGACGGTCCCGTTGTTCGGGAGCAGTCCGAGAAGCGCCTCAGCGACCGTGGACTTGCCACAGCCGGACTCGCCGGCCAGCCCGTAGTTGTCCCCCTCGTCGATGGCGAACGAGACGTCGTTGACCGCGTGGACGTCGCCGTCAGCGGTTTTGTAGGTGACTTTCAGGTCTTCGACTTCGAGCAGGCTCATGGTTCGTGCTGAATGTCGGGGTTCTCGGTGCGCACGTCGAACCGCTCCCCTGAGTCGAAAGCGTCGCGAAGTACACGTACGTTGGGGGGTCGGGTCATCGGTTCAGGAATCACTCTCCCCGGGACCGTAGATGAGTTCGAACAGCGCCCGCTCGGCCGTTCGGAGGCGTTCGCTCACCGTCGACTGTGCGAGGTCGAGTTCGTCGGCGAGTTCGGTTTCGGAGATCTCGCGCGGGACGGAGAAGTATCCCCTGTTGTACGCGGTCTCCAGGATTTCTAGCTGGTCGTCACTGAGTTGGGAAACGAGCACTTCCTTCAACCGCCCACTGTCCAGGGGCTCTCTCGGCTCCTCGTCCTGCGTAACTGACAACAGCTCGAACTGGCCGAGCGTGTCCCGCAGCTCGTCGGCCAGGCTGCGGAACTGGTCCCAGTCTCGGGTAGTTGCGACGACCTCGAACACGCCGTTCTGGAGCACGATGCGGTTCGGGATGGCTTCCTGTCGCAGCACTAACCCGAGGATGTACGGGTACGATTCCTTGGCGAGAATCGTGACTCGCTGCATGTCGAAGTTCGTCGACGCCGTGGGTATCGGTCTGGTGTGAAACAACGTGACGCCGGAGATGTCGGCGACTATCGCCTCGACGTCGACCGGATCACCGGCACAGATGGTCACTGATTCTATCCACGTCCCGTCTTCGACGTAGAACGCGTTGTCGAGTTCGATGCTTCGAACGTCTCCCACCCGCCGGTATAGCTCCGCCATCACACCGGTCGGCATCGTCGTGAACTCGACGCGTAGAATGGGTGACCACTCACTCTGAGAACAGTCCTACTGTTCATAAATGTTGTTGCTGCCGAGTCGCCACCAACGAACGCGTATTCGGACACGGAAAGGGGATTCACCCTCCGCTCACGTGGGCACCCGACGTGCCCTGGCGTCCGCCGTGATACCGACTCAATCTTCGTCACGTACGGTCGTGACGACGGGGCAGGTAGCGTTGAGCAACACTCGCTGGGTCGTACTCCCGAAGAGTGCTTTCCCGACGGGCGACCGCTTTGTCGCACCGACGACGAGGTAGCTGGGGTCGGTGTGGGCAGCCTCCGCCAGTATCTTCTCCGCGGGATTACCGACGCGCCCACGGGTTTCGATTCTCTCGGAATCGAACTCGTCGAGCGACTGTTCCACTACCTGGTGGGCAAACTCCGCGCCGCTCTGTTCCTCCTGGCTGATAGTGAAGTGCTCGTATCCCGGCGTCCCCCGTATCGCCTTCCTGTGTTCGTTGAACTCCTCTTCGGGAATGACGTGCAGGACGAGGAGCGTCTCGTCGTGGGTCGTTGCGAGGTCGTACCCGACCGGCACGGTCTGGCTGGATGGCTGTTCTTCACCGACTGCTGCGAGTATTGTCATGGGTACTGTGTGAGTGTGGTTGCGGACGGGGACACGGCGTCAACTCGAAGCCTCCGTCCGCCCTTCGGCAGGTCGTTGGTCGCGCTGTTCCGTGATCCGGACCCGGGTTACGCGTGCGTCGTCGACGCTTTCGACCGTCAACGTGGAGCCGTCGTGCGTAAACGCCTCGCCCTCCTCCACCAGCTGCCCCGCCCGGTTGAAGACGAACCCGGCGACCGTCTCGAACTCCTCTCCCTCGGGCAGGTCGATACCGAGCACGTCGTTCACTTCGTCGACGTTCACGTCTCCGTTGACGCGGACAGTGGTGTCGTCCAGGACCGAGATGGGTTCTTCCTCCTCGGCGTCGAGTATCTCTCCGACGATCTCCTCGACGAGGTCTTCGGTCGTGATGAGTCCCTCGGTGGTGCCGAACTCGTCGACGACGACCGCCATCCCGACCCGCTCGCGGCGCATCTCCTCGAAGAGGTCGTCGACGCTCTTGCTCTCGGGTACCTGGAGCACCTCCTGGACGTACTGGTCGAGGGTGTCGAGGTCGCCCTCTCCGTAGCGGAACTCCCGGACGAGGTCGTGCAGTTCGACGATGCCGACGACGTCGTCGAGGCTGTCGCCGTACACCGGGAGTCGATGGTGACCGCTCCGGATGCAGGTCGTGATCGCTTCTTCGACGTCGGCGTCTCGCGGGACGGCGGTGACGTCGGGCCGGGGGGTCATCACCTCCTTGGCGATGGTCCCCGTGAACCGGAGGATCCGCTGGAGCATCTCCCGCTCGTCGGCGTCGATGACGTCCTCGTTCTCGCCGGTCCGTATCATCTCACGTATCTCCTCCCGGGTGACGTACGAGGTCTCGATAGCGGTCCCGCCGCCCGTCACTCGGTTGACGACGCGGGTGAGGCGGTCGAACGTGACGACGAGCGGGTACAGCACGTACTCCGAGAGTTTTAGCGGCCGGGCAACTCTCAGCGCCCACGACTCCGAGTTCTCGATAGCGTAGGACTTCGGGGCACTCTCGCCGAACAGCAGGACGACAGCCGTCACGCCGAGCGTTGCCACCACCACGGCCTGTCCACGGCCGAGATAGAGCGCGCACAGTCCCGTCGCGACGGACGACATGGCGATGTTGACGAGGTTGTTCCCGACGAGAATCGTGACGAGCAACCGGTGGGGGTCCTCTTTCAGTGCCGCGGCCGTCCTCGCGCCGTCGACGCCGTCCTCTACCAGCGCTGCGAGGCGGTGCTCGGCCAGCGAGAACATCGCGATCTCCGCCGACGAAAAGAACGCCGACAGAACCAGCAACACGAGCAGGACGCCGATACCGGCGAACACGAGCGTCTCGGACGTCAGTATCATCGAGGCGAGTTCTCACATTCACGGCTTCGGTTCGCTGGCGAATCCACCGTTGCCTGCGACCACACCCGTCTCCCGGCTACCGTGGTTGCCGCCGGGTATCCACAGTGAGCCGGTCGTTGCCTGGGTTCGGTTGCTGGTTCCCGAGCGTCCTTCCGCGTCATCCCACCCCGAGATTCCGGGTGTGTTACATTCGTTCTACTCCCGATGCGTTCCGATTGCTACCGGCTTTTAAGTAGGGACGGTAAACCGACGAGTTGTCCGTGGGCTCGTGAATCTCCTTCAATCGGGTGCTCGACGGCCCCTAGCCGGAGAATTCGACAGGCACCGTGGACGAGAACGTGGGTACCGTCGTGGCAATAGACTGCAGGCCGAGGTGTTCGGTTCGGCGTCACGGGACCCCCGATGACCGCGACGCCGGCCGAGGTAGAGAACGCCTTCGACGCCGACGAGGCGCTCCGATCGAGCCACTGTTCCCCACCTCGACGGCACCGTGAGACCACCAAGACGGCACCGTGAAACCCCCGAGGCGACGCCTGTGGAACTCCGGCTGTTCGAGCCCGTCTTCCCGCCCGGCGACGACGCCAGTTCGCTCGTAGAACGACGCAGTGACGTCTCCGGCGGCCCGGTCCATCCGCTGAAGCGGGGCGGTAGTCGGTCAGATACCACCCCCGACTTAAACAGCGATGATGATTTCCGGCAATCGGGAATAACTTGACCCCTACACAGGGGTAACGCGCAGATGTCATGTCTCGTAATGGCATACCGGAGATAGAAACCGGGACGACGTCGCGGAGACGGTTCGTCCGCATCGCAGGGGCTGCTGGGGCAGCCGGGCTCGCAGGATGTAGTTCCCTCCTCGGAGGAGGGGGCGACGGTGGTGGCGGCGACGGCCGCTCCATCGAGACGAAGTTCTGGGAAGAGTGGCCTGTCGACACCAAGGGCGTAGACGTCAACGACGAGGCGATCAAGTTCGAGTACACCGCGGTCGAAGGCCAGTCGGTACCCGAGGTGACGACCCACTTCGCGCAGTCCGAGACGCCGTGGATGCGAGAGCACGCGCTGATGGTTCAGCGGTCGTTCAACGACGTCGGCGTCCCGGTCGAACTGAAGAACGTCCAGCCGAGCACCCGCTACGGGGAGTTCTGGCGGGCCGACATCGGCCACCCGATGCCGGTGACGATGAACCTTCACGGGCCGGACCCGCAGCGCGGTCTCGACCCGAACCCCTTCCTGATGCGGGCACACCCGGCGACGGGCGGGAACTACTACAACTACAAGAACGACGAGATCACGGAGTTGCTCGACGAGCAGGCCCAGACCATCGGGAACAAGGAGAAACGCGCCGAAATCTGCCACGAGATACAGCGCAAGCTCAGCGAGGACGCCTACCTCATCGCCTCCAACTTCCCGGACGTCATCACGGCGGCCAACACCGCCGACTGGGAAGGGTACGTCCCGACGCCGGGCAACGGTACGACCCGCGACTCGTTCATCTGGACCCAGGTGAACCTGCAACCGCGGGGCGACTCCACGACGTGGGTCAAGGGCGTGACCGCCGGGATGCAGGGGACCAACCTCCCCTGGTCGAGCGGCGGGCTGGAGGAAAAGCGCCTGCTGAACGTCTACGACGGGCTGTTCGACGCCTCGCCGCAGCTGGAGATCGTTCCCGCGCTGGCGACCAGCGCCGAGGTCGTCGACGACACCACCGTCGAGATGGACCTCCGCGAGGGGGTCACGTGGCACGACGGAGAGCCGTTCGGCCCCGACGACGTGAAGTTCAGCGTCGAGATGTACCAGGAGTACAACGCGCCCCAGCAGGGGGCGTTCATCCGGACCGTCGACAGCGTGGAGGTGCTGTCGGAATCCGGCGGCGGGCGCGTCCGGTTCAACCTCACCGAACCCGACGCCGCGTTCCTCACCCAGCGGGTCGCCCGGAGCGCCATCATCCCGAAACACCGCTGGCAGGACGTCGACAGTCCCGCCCAGTACAATCCGGACAACCCGGTCGGGACCGGCCCGTTCGAGTTCGTCAACTGGGAACAGGAGCAGGAGCTTCGGCTGGCCAAGAACGGAGATCACTGGCTGTTCGACGACGACGTCCGCGAGGAGATGGTCGGGGACTACTTCGTCCCCGGCGACGGCATCGACGAGTACGTCATCGTCAACCTGGGGAACATCTCGACGTTGATCGGTGCGATCCAGGGCGGCGACATCGACGCTCTCGGGACGACCGTCTCGAACCAGCAGGCCGACCGCGCCGCGAACGCCAACGGCGTCGAGAAGCAGACGTCGCCGACCTACGTCCCGACTGACGTCCACCTCAGCCACCTCGTCCCGCTGTTCCGGGACAAGACGTTCCGCGTGGCGCTGAGCCACGCCGTCGACAAGGAGGGCTTCGTCGAGGGCGTCCTCGGGGGCCGCGGGGAGGCGATTCAGGGCCAGAACCTCCTGACGCCGAAGCTCACTCCCTACTACGGCGAGACCGAGCCCTACGAGTACAACCCGGAGCGGGGGCGCCGGATGCTCCAGCAGGCGGGCTACACGTTCAACGGCAACGACATGCTCGTCTGGCCGGAGGGCGACGCCTGGGACGCCTTCGCCGAGCGCGTCGAGAACGGCCACGCGTCCCGGTCGGAACTCGACCAGCCGGACTTCTCGTGACCCAGGGGTAGCACAGCGAATTACAACCACCATCCGACACACCACGACACCTCATCAATGAGTTTCAGACGATTCCTGATCAAGCGCGTGGCGATCGCGATAGCGCTGACGCTGGTCGCCGTCACCGTCATCTTCGCCACCCTCCGGCTATTGCCGGGAGACCCGTTTAGCGGGCTCGTCGCATCCGGCGCACTCACTCCCGAGCAGCTAGAGCGAGTTCGCGCTATGTACGGCCTCGACGAGTCGATATACGTACAGTACGTCAAGTACGTCCAGAACCTGTTCACGCTCGAGTTTGGCATCTCGCTCACCCAGAAGCGACCGGTCGGCGAGATCATCGTCCCGGCGATGATGAACACCCTCGTGTTGCTCCTCCCTGCGCTGGTCACGACGGCCATCGTTAGCTCGGCTGCCGGGATGTACGCCGGCTGGAACCGGGGGTCGTGGTTCGAGCAGTCCAGCATCGTCGTCACCACCTTCTTCCGGGCGACGCCGATCTTCGTGACGGGGATCCTCCTGCTCATCGTCTTCTCGTACGGCCTGAACTGGCTGCCGGCGTTCGGGATGCGCAGTCCGATGGCGAACCCGCAGGGATACCTGGCGACGTACCTCTCGCTCGACTTCCTCAAACACTACATCCTTCCGTTCACCGCGACGGTGCTGTTCTTTAGCGGCGACTTCCTGATGCTCGCGCGCAACTCCGTCGTCGAGCGAAAGGGCTCGGAGTTCCTCAAGCTCCACCGCGCCAAGGGCCTCTCGGAGATGGAACAGCTCGCCCGGGCCGGCCGCAACTCGCTGCTGCCGCTGGTGACGTACTTCGCGCTCCGGACGGGGATGCTCTTCCAGGGCGTCATCACCCTGGAGGTCGTCTTCGCGTGGCCCGGCATCGGTCGCACGCTCGTCCAGTCCATCCTCAACCAGGACTATCCGACGGTGCAGGCCGCGGTGTTCATCATGGCGGTGGCGGTCATCGTCATGAACCTCACGGCCGACCTGGCGTACGCCAAGCTCGATCCGACCGTGGAGGCGGGTGACGTCTGATGTCGGGGTACTCGCTCGACGTCGAGACGATGAAAGCCCGGTTCCTCGTGGAGTACGACCGCGTGAAACGCACGATGGCGTTCGTGTTGCAGGACAACGCGGCCAAGGTTGGCTTCGCCATCCTCGTCGCGTTCGGGTTCATCGGCCTCTTCGGCCCGATGCTGGCTCCCCACCATCCCATCGAGGACACGCTCCGCGACGGCGGGTCGATAATGCGCCTGGAGAGCCCCAGCGCGAAGGCACCGCTCGGGACGACGTCGTTCGGCAAGGACATCCTGAGCCAGTTCCTCGCGGGAGCGCGGCCGACGCTCATCGTCGGGTTCTTCGGCGGCCTGGGTATCGGCGGGCTCGGCTTCCTCGTCGGACTCACGAGCGGCTACTTCGGCGGCCGCGTCGACGAGGTGCTGATGCGGATGACCGACCTCACGTTCGCGCTTCCGTTCCTGCCGATGGCGCTGTTGATCCTGTCGTTCGTGTCGCCGAACGTCTGGCTCATCACCGCCGTCATCGTGCTGTTCCTCTGGAAGATGCCCGCACGGGTCATCCGGTCGGAGGTGATGACCATCAAGGAGCGGACGTTCGTGAAGTCGGCCCGCGCCAGGGGCGCCGGCCACCTGCGGACGATGTTCCTCCACGTCGCGCCGAACGTGATCGGCATCGGCTTCCTCTACACCGCCTACGCCGTCGGCTGGTCGATCGTCTCGGCGGCGTCGCTGGCTTTCCTCGGCTTCGGCGACCCGACGACCACCTCCTGGGGTCGGATGCTCCAGCAGGTGTTCGAGGCCGGCGCGATCCGCACCGCGTGGTGGTGGGTCGTCCCGCCGGCGCTCGGTATCGCTGCCGTGACCACCGCCGTCTTCCTGGTCGGGCGAGCGTTCGAGGAACTGGTCAACCCCGACCTCCGGACTGAACAAGAATGACGTTACTCGAAGTAGACGACGTGAAAATCACGTATCGGACCCCCGGGAAGGACGTCCACGCGGTCAACGACGTCTCCTTCGCCATCGACGAGGGGGACAACTACGGGCTGGCCGGCGAGTCCGGCTGTGGCAAGTCCACGGTCGCCAAGTCCGTCCTCGGCCTGCTCGACGACAACGGCGAGGTCGTCTCCGGGAGCATTCGGTTCAAGGGCCGGGAACTACTCGACCTCTCGGAGCGGGAATGGCAAGACGTCCGCTGGGAGGAGATATCCTACATCCCGCAAAGCGCGATGGACTCGCTGGACCCGGTGATGCCGGTCGGCACCCAGATACGGCAGGCGATCCGCAAACACCGGGACGTCTCGAAGACCACCGCCGACGAGCGCGTCGACGAGGTGTTCGAGATCGTCGGGCTGGATCCCGAACGGACCGGGGAGCATCCCCACGAGTTCTCGGGCGGAATGCGCCAGCGCGTCACCATCGCGATGGCGCTGGCGCTGGACCCGGACCTCATCATCGCCGACGAGCCCACCACCGGCCTGGACGTCATCGTCCAGGACAAGATCATCAACAAGCTGATGGAGATACAGGAGGAGGTCGACAGCTCCCTGCTGTTGATCACCCACGACGTGGGCGTCATCACCGAGACCTGCGACGAAGTGTCCGTTCTCTACGGCGGGAAGGTGATGGAGCAGGGTGAGACGTACGACGTCGTCAAGAATCCGACGAACCCCTACACGATGGGGTTAAAGAACGCCTTCCCGGACGTCGCCCAGTTCGACGAGCAGGCCATCTCGATTCCGGGGTCGCTGCCGGACCTCACCCAGGAGCCGACGGGGTGCGTGTTCCGCAACCGGTGTCCGTTCGCCACCGAGGAGTGCGCCGACGGCCACCCGCCGCTGGTCGAGGCCGAAAACCAGCTGTCGGCGTGCTACTACGCGGACGAGGCCGGCGACCTCCGGGAGCAGGCCGCAGACCCCGAGACGTGGGGCGTGCAGTCCAGAGACGAGGACGCGAGCGGCGACGACCACGGCGACGTCATCCTCGAGACCGACGGCCTCGAAAAGTGGTTCGAGCAGACCCAGCCGATCCTCGACGACCTGCTCGGCGAGGAACCGGACTACGTCAAGGCCGTCAACGGCGTCGACCTCGACGTTCGAGAGGGGGAAGTCGTCGGCGTCGCCGGCGAATCCGGGTGTGGCAAGTCGACCCTCGGGGAGGTCGTCGCCGCCCTGCAACCCCGGACCGGCGGCGAGATACTGATCGACGGGACGCCGATAGACGACCTGCTCGACGAGAGCACCACGGAGTTCCGTTCGCGGGTCCAGTTCATCTTCCAGGACCCCTTCGACTCGCTGAACCCTCGCCAGCGCGTCCGTGCCGCAGTGGCCGAGCCCCTGAAGATACAGGGCCACGACCCCGAAACCATCGAGCAGCGAGTCCGGCAGACGGTCTCGGACGTGGGGCTCAATCCGCCCGAGAAGTACCTCGACCAGCTCCCGACCCAGCTCTCGGGCGGCGAACGCCAGCGGGTCGCCATCGCACAGGCACTGGTGCTCGAACCCGAGCTGCTCATCTGTGACGAGCCCGCCTCGATGCTGGACGTGTCGCTGAAGGCCAACGTCCTCAACATCCTCCGGGAGATGGCCGACGAGCGCGACATCGGCATCGTCTACATCTCGCACGACCTCGCGAGCCTGACACAGATCGCCGACAGGCTGGCGGTGATGTACCTCGGCCGGGTCGTGGAGTTCGGCGCCACCGAGGAGGTCGTCCGGAACCCGAAACATCCCTACGCGGCGTCGCTGCTCGCCGCGTCCCCGAAGACCGACCCAGACGTCGACCGCCAGCGGGTGCTGCTGTCGGGCGAACCGCCGAACCCGGTCGACCTGCCGGGCGGGTGTAACTTCGCACCCCGGTGCCCGAAGGCCACTGAGGAGTGCCGCGCCGCCGAACCCGAGCGGTCGGCGTTCGCCGACGGGGACCACGAGGCCGCCTGCTACGTCCCCGTCGAGGACGTCGAGACCGAACTCCTGGAGGAGTACGCGAAAGTGCGAGCAGAGGACGTCGAGGAGCTAGAGCAGGCGATCGGCGACGAGATGACCCTCTAAGGGGTCGAGATTCGCTTCTACCTCTCGCTGGTCCGGTCGAGGACGTCCACCGCGACGGGGCCATCCTCGGTGACGGGGCCGTCCTCGGTGACGACGAAATCGGTGTCCAGTTCCCCCCCCCCGGCGTCGAGGTTCGGTTCCGCGACCGCGTCGAATCCCTGGGCGCCCAGCTTTTTCAAAGAGCCCCCACTACGCCGAACCATGAACGTCCTCCTGGTCGGCGGCAGCGGCTTCATCGGACGACATCTCGCCGAAGAACTCGTCGAGCGCGGCCACGACGTCACCGTCCTCTCGCGCAGTCCCGACCCGACCGACCTCCCCGAAGGCGTCGAGATTTCGACGGGCGACGTCACCGCCTACGACTCCATCCTGCCGGCGTTCAAAGACCAGGACGCCGTGGTGAACCTCGTCGCCCTCTCGCCGCTGTTCAAACCCAAGGGGGGCAGCGAGGCCCACGACGAAGTCCACCGGGGCGGAACGGCAAACTGCGTCCGGGCCGCCGAGGAACACGGCGTCGACCGGTTCGTCCAGCTCTCGGGATTCGCGGCCGACCCCGACGCCGAGACGGCCTTCCTCCGGGCCAAGGGGAAGGCCGAAGAGATCGTCCGGGGCTCGGACCTCGAGTGGGTCATCGTCCGCCCCACCATCGTCTTCGGTGACGGCGACGAGTTCGCCGACTTCGTGACCATGGTAACGACGCCGTTCGTGACCGGCCTGCCCGGCGGCGGCAGGGTCAAGTATCAGCCGATCTGGGTTGGCGACCTCACGCCGATCCTGGCTGACTGTATCGAGGACGACGAGCGGGCAGGCGACACCTACGCCATCGCCGGGCCGGAGCAACTCTCGCTGGCCGAGGTCACCCGGATGGTCTACCGGTCCCGGGGCAAGTCCGTCCGGATACTGCCGGTGCCGACGGCGCTCGCGAAGGTCGGACTGACGGTGGCCGACCCCGTACCCTTCGTTCCCCTGGGGGCCGACCAGGCAAAGTCGATGGACATGGACCTCGTGGTCGAGGACAACGACGTCGATGTCTTCGGCGTCGACGAGGCGGACCTGCGGACCTACGGCGACTACCTCGGCGTCGCGTAGTCCGACGTGCGACTCACTCCTCGAACCCGCAAAGGCTTTGGGCTGATTGCCCCTGACGCCTGGTAATGTCGCTGGCCCGCCGGCTGTGGGAGATGCGCCGGGAGCGACCGCTGTTCGTCGGCCTGTCCGTCCTCACCCTCGCTGCCCTCCTCACCTGGCCGCTCGTCGAGGCGACCATCCGCCACTACGACTGGGTGACGAACTTCCGGTTCTACGACTTCGGCGCCTACTCGACGGCCGTCGACGCCGCGTTCAACGGCGAGCAGATATACGTCCCCAACGAGGACGGGAGCTACCACGGCAGCTACCTCTATCCACCCGTCGTCCTGCTGTTTTTCTACCCGTTCGCCACCTTCCCGTTCCAGGTCGGTGCAGTCTTCCTCGGACTGACGTCGCTGGTCCTGCTCTGGGTGGCCGTGGAGGCCGCTGCCGCCCAGCTGGGCTACGAACTCCGGCTCCACGAGCGCCTCCTGCTGCTGGTCGCCCTGTACGGCTTCCAGCCCCAGCTGTTCGACTTCAAGATGGGCCAGATGGGGACGATGCTCGCGGCGGTGCTGACGTTTGCCTTCTACCAGCACGAACGCCAGCGCTCGGCGGACAGTCGGCTGTCGGGCTACGCCAGCGGCGTCCTGACGACGCTGGGCAGCAGCGTCAAGCTGTTCTACGCGACGTCGGGCGCCCACCTGCTCCGGGACCGGCGACGGCTGGCGGGAGCCATCGGGACGGCGGCGGGACTGCTCGTCCTCTCGGTCGGCGCCTTCGGCGTCGAGGTCCACCGGAACTACCTGAACGTCCTGCTCTGGGGAAAGGGCTGGGGCGGCGTCCAGCACCTGCCCCACATGGGTCGGCCGGCGTACTTCCGACCGCTGTACGTCCTGGGCGACCTGCGGATGGTAGCCATCCCGCTGGGCGTCCTCGCAGTCATCGGTCTGACGCTCGCCGCTCGCGACGAGGACGCTGCGGCCCGACCGACGTTCGCGCTCGGCGTCGCATCGATCCTCCTCCTCGCACCCCGGGCCTACACCCAGGACCTGCCGGTGTTGCTCCTGCCGGCGCTCGTTCTCGTGGCCGTCGAACTCGACAGGGATGGGGGCTATCCCTGGGTGCCGGTGCTTTCCGTCCTGCTGTTGCACGTCCACTCCTTCGGCACGAGGCTCATGATCCACGTCGTCGGCGCCGAGAACGCCGTCCTGTTCCAGCCCGGGATGTGGGCCACCTTCCTGCTGGTCGGCCTCGCCGCCGTTCGCGTCGCCGAACACGCTTCGGCGCCGGAGTGGGTGGGCCGGTCGACGGCCAGGGCGGGGGCCACCGGCGACCCGGCGACCGCCGACGAGTCCTGACCTCGCCGGCCGACGAACGGGGTCTTTTTTAAGTACTGTCCCCCGTCCGTCTGACTCGCGTTCGTCGGGTGGCTGACACGCGACCGACAGGCGGCAGCCATCCGTTCGTCGTAGCCATCATTCCAGCGAGTGATATCCGGGCAAAACACTTATGGATACAATACGATAGGGTTCGGTACACGAAGATATGAAACTCGCGATGATCGGTTTCGGGCAGGCTGGCGGGAAAATCGTCGACAAGTTCCTGGAGTACGACGAACGGACGGGCTCCGGGATCGTTCGGTCGGCGGTCGCCGTCAACACGGCGAAAGCGGACCTGCTCGGGCTCGAACGCATTCCCCAGGAGAACAGGGTCCTCATCGGCCAGGCCCGCGTCAAGGGTCACGGCGTCGGTGCGGACAACGAACTCGGCGCGGAGATCGCCGAGGAAGACATCGACGAAGTCCAGGGCGCCATCGACAACATTCCCGTCCACGAAATCGACGCCTTCCTGATCGTCGCGGGTCTCGGCGGCGGTACCGGCTCGGGCGGTTCGCCAGTGCTCGCCAAGCATCTCAAGCGCATCTACACCGAACCCGTCTACGGCCTCGGTCTCCTGCCCGGAAGCGACGAAGGCGGCATCTACACGCTGAACGCCGCCCGATCGTTCCAGACCTTCGTCCGAGAGGTCGACAATCTCCTCGTCTTCGACAACGACGCCTGGCGAAAGACCGGCGAGTCCGTCGAGGGCGGCTACGAACAGATCAACGACGAGATCGTCCGCCGGTTCGGCGTGCTGTTCGGCGCCGGCGAGGTCCAGGCGGGCGACAACGTCGCAGAGTCCGTCGTCGACTCCTCGGAAATCATCAACACGCTGTCGGGCGGCGGGGTCTCGACGGTCGGCTACGCAGCCGAGTCCGTCGAGACCGCCGGCTCCGGCGGTGGCGGTCTCCTCTCGCGGTTCAAGAGCGACGACAGCGAGAGCATGGAGAGTGCCAACACGACCAACCGTATCACCTCGCTCGTCCGGAAGGCCGCACTCGGCAGACTGACGCTGCCCTGCGAGATCGAGGGGGCAGAACGCGCCCTGCTCGTCCTATCGGGGCCGCCCCAGCACTTGAACCGGAAGGGAATCGAGCGGGGGCGAAAGTGGCTCGAAGAGCAGACCGGCAGCATGGAGGTTCGCGGTGGGGACTACCCCATCAACGAACCCAACGTCGCCGCCTCGGTGCTCCTCTCGGGCGTCCACAACGTCCCCCGGATAAAGGAACTCCAGCAGGTGGCCATCGAGGCACAGGAGAACATCGACGAGATCCGCCAGGAGAGCGAAGAGAATTTAGAGACCTTGGTCGAAGACGAGGAAGATGAGCTGGACCCACTCTTCTAAGGCTGCCATCCTCGCTGCATTGCTCGCCGTCTCGCTCGTGGCGGTCGGAACAGCCGGCGCTATCTCCGTCTCCGCCGACGCGCCCGAACAGACGCAGGTCGACGAGTCGGTCACGGCGACCGTCACCATCCAGGACCCCTTCGAGGAGCAACCCGACCAGTGGACGCTCCAGGGGACGACCGCCCTCGAGAACGCGAGCTGGACCGTGACGACGCTCCGGCAGGGCTCGACGGTCGAGACCAACGAGTACGCCGGTGACAACTTCACCCAGAACCTGGACATCGAGAGCGGCGTCGACGAAGTCGAGATCCAGGTGAGCGGCACCGTCCCGGCGCTTTCCACGTTCGACTACGACGAGATGTCCGCCGAGAACTACACGGTGGCTAGTATCGCCCGGAACGTCGACGGCACCGCGAACACCATCGAGTCGTTCGCGGCCCACCGCTACACCGTCGCCGAGGGTGACACACCCAACAGCCTCGAAGCCCGGCAGGCCATCGACGCGGCTATCGAGGCCAACGGTGGCACGAACGACAAGATCAATCAGGCCATCAGCTCCTACAACGCCGGCAACTTCGAGAACGCCGTCTCGCTGGCCAACGAGGCCGAGAGCAGCGCCGGCACGAGTTCGCTCCTGATGATCGGCGCTGGCGTCGTCGTCCTCCTCGCCCTCGTCGGCGGGGGGTACTACTACTGGCAGTCCCGCCAGGAGTCCAGCTACAAGCTCCAGTAGCTGATGGACATCTTCGTTCCGTTCGACGCGGACGAGCCCAAGACGCGCCTCTCCTCGCTGTTCGACGCCGACGAGCGACGCAACCTCTCGCGGGCCATGCTCGCTGACGTCCTCGACGCCGTCCGGGAGGCGGGCTGGGAACCGACCGTCCTCGCCACCGCCCACGTCGACTGCGACGCGCCGGTAGTCGTCGACGAGCGGCCGCTGACGCCGGCCGTCGACGCCGCGCTGGCTGATTCGCTGCCCGCTGCGGTCGTCATGGCCGACCTGCCGCTGGCGACGCCGGCAGCCCTCGACCGCCTGGCCGAGCCCGACGCCGACGTGGTCGTCGCACCCGGCCTCGGCGGCGGCACGAACGCCCTCGTGGTTCGCCACCCCGACTTCCGGACGGACTTCCACGGCGTCTCAGTCCGGGACCACCGCCAGCGAGCGGCCGACGTCGGCGCCGGCCTCGCGACGGTCGACTCGTTCCGGCTCGCCCTCGACGTCGACGAACCCGACGACCTGGCGGAGGTACTGCTCCACAGCGACGGACGGACCGCCGACTGGCTCCGCGAGGCCGGCGTCGAGGTCGTCGCTCCGGACGGGCGGGTGACCGTCAGAAGGCGGGAGGATTCGGGCGGTTGAGGACCCGAATCGGTAAATTTCCGACCCGGGCGAACGTGATAGACAGCTGAACAAGGATTTTTGGTGTGAGAGTTCTAATCGGTATCTGCACGGGCCGACCCGTGCATCGGGTACGTGTCTCGCGCCGCGCACCCGGACCGTGCCAGACACCGCTCCTGGCACCGGAAGCTCGGCCCATGCCCATGGCTGGGCTTCCCATTCTCGTTTCGAAAACCCTTCGAGCCCCGCCGCCGAAGGGCGTCTCGTGATCCCCGGCGCCGACGACTACGACGTCGAGCTCTCGATCGAGGACGCCGCCGTCGAGCGCCTGCTCGACGTCTCTCCGTCGGACGGCGAGCCGGCCGACGAACTGTCCTTCTGCCGGAACGTGTTCGTCCCGCTGACGACCGCCTGCCGGTACACCTGCACCTACTGCACCTACTTCGATCCCCCCGGGGAGGCGAGCCTGCTCTCGCCCGAGGAGGTCCGGGATATCGTGCAGACCGGCGTCGACGCCGGCTGCACGGAGGCGCTCTTTACGTTCGGTGACGACCCCGACGACCGGTATACTGCCGTCCACGATCAGCTGGCAGAGTGGGGCCACGACTCCATCCACGAGTACCTCCGGGAGGTCTGCGAACTCACGCTGGAGGAGGGGCTGTTGCCCCACGCCAACCCCGGCGACCAGACCCGCGAGCAGATGGAACTCGTTGCCGACCTCAACGCTTCGATGGGCGTGATGCTCGAAACGACGGCCGAGGTCGGCGCCCACGCCGGCCCGCGCCGGAAGAACCCGGGCCAGCGGCTCAACACCATCCGGAACGCCGGCGAACTCGGCGTGCCGTTTACGACGGGCATCCTCGTGGGCATCGGCGAGGACTGGCGCGACAGGGCCGAGAGCCTGCTGGCCATCCGGGAGATGCACGAACGGTACGGCCACGTCCAGGAAGTCATCGTCCAGCCGGTCGTCGAGAACGAGCGGTGGTCCGGCGGGTCGCCGGACCTCGACGCGCTCCGGCGGGCCGTGTCGATGGCCCGGTTTGCCCTGCCCGAGGAGGTTTCGGTCCAGGTGCCGCCGAACCTGGCGCCGGCCAGGGAGGTCGTCGACTGCGGCATCGACGACCTCGGCGGCGTCTCGCCGGTGACCGACGACCACATCAACCCCGACTACGAGTGGCCGGCGCTCGACCGGCTGGAAGGTATAGCCGACCACGCCGGCGTCCCCCTGACCGAGCGCCTGCCGGTCTACGAGGAATACGTCGACGACGAGTGGCTGTCGGACCGGATTCGCGCCGCTCTCGACGCGGACGACGCGGCCGGCGAACGGTATCGTGCGGTGCTGGCGGGCGAATCGCTGGCTGCGGACTGACCCAAACGTTGGCGACCGGGACGGTCACTCGACCAGCGGCGTGCCGTCGGCCTGCGGTCCGAGTTCGGGACCGAAGGGCGGGTCGTCGACGTCGATGCGGCGACGCTGTTCGTAGTCGGTCGAGCGCTCGACAGGGACGCGACCGATGGCCGATATCATCTCGACGTACTCCGCGAACGACCGGGCCTCGCCGAAGCCGCCGCCGGCCCGCTTGGTGATCTCCTCCGAGAGGATCGTTCCCATGAAGTCGTCTGCGCCACACGACAGCATCTTCAGGCCCTGCTCGTCGCCGTACTTCACCCACGAGGATTGCACGTGGTCGATATTGTCGAGGAACAGCCGCGACACCGCGATCATCAGTTCGTCCTCGTGACGACTCGCACCGGCTTCGACCATGCCACGGTCGTACAGCGGCGTGTTCTGGTGGATAAAGGAGAGCGGGACGAACTCGGTGATGTTCCCGGTGCGGTCCTGGAGGTCCCGGATCACTTCGAGGTGCTTGACCCGGTGCATCTCGTTTTCGACGTGGCCGTACATGATCGTCGCGGTCGTCGGCAGACCGACGCTGGCCGCCGCTTCCATCGCCTCGACCCACTCGCCGGAGTCGATCTTCCCCGGGCAGATCACGTCGCGCACCTCGTCGACGAGGATCTCGGCGGCGGTTCCCGGCACCGAGTCGAGGCCGGCGTCGGCGAGGCGGCCGTAGACCTCCTCGTAGCTCCAGTCGGTGCCACGGCGGGCGTGGTAGGCTTCCTCCGGCGTCATCGAGTGGACGTGAACGCCGCCGACGCTCATCGCCGCAAGCTGCTCGCAGTAGGTTCCCGGGTCGACGTCGTACCGGTCGGGCGACTTGTAGTTCAGGTCGCCCCGGTCGCTCGATTCGAGGAGTTCGCGGTGCTCGGCGTCAAGCGTCAACCCCGGATGGAGCCCCGAGACGGAGGTCACCTCGTAGATTCCCCGCTCCAGGGCGCGTTCGACGATCCGGCGGGACTCCTCGGGCGTCTTCGTGAACCCGCCGTGGTCGACGTCGTTCTCGGCGAGGAACTGGTCGGAGCGGTCCTTGAAGTTACAGAACAGACAGCCCGTGTTACAGGCCGTCGTCACGTTGTTATTGAGGTTCGCGACGAACGTCACCTCCTCGCCGACCACCTCGGCCCGACGGCGGTCTGCGGCCTCCAGTACGAGTTCCTTACGCCGGAGGTCGATCCCCGGCCGGTCGGTGCCGGTCGTGAGCAGTTCGACGCCGTCCGCGACGGTGAGTCGATCCCCGTCCCGGGCCTTCGCCAGCGCGTTCTCGAAAGCCTGGTCGGTCTCCGGCCGGTGGGCGAAGTCGAACCGCTCCCGGGGAACGTTCACCGACTGCGAGGCGTCGGACATCACTCCCACCACGACCGGAGACGGGTAAAAGGGTGACGTTCGGTGGTCCTCTCGGCCGCTTTCGACGACGCGACCGGAGGCCCCCTCGGGACCGTTACCGGCGGTAAGCATCCCCGCGCCGTCCGTAGGATACGCTTGTCCTGCGGTCCCGATAGGCGGCTGCTGCGCTAGACGTAAACGGTCCCCACTTACGATAATCGCTCACTTATCGCCGGCCGGCTTACCGAATCTAGCGCCGCGTTAGACCGAAATAGGGGCCTAATTGCAATGACTAGGCGTGGCGAGGCTTCCCTCGCTGCCATGACACGAGTACCCCGCTACGCTGCCCTGCTGGTCGCAGGGCTGCTGGTCCTCGCGCCGTCGGTCACCGCCGCCCTGGCGGCCGCACCCGGCGTCCAGACCCAGGCCGAGGACGACCGGACGACGGGCAACGAGACGACGGCAAACGAGACGGCGGCAAACGAGACATCGGCCAATGAGACGGCCGCGAACGAGACGGCCGCCGACACCGAACAGCTGATCGACGACGAGACGCTGGCTGCCATCCGGTCGAACGTCGACGAGCTGAACGCGACGGCCGGCGCCATCGCGAACGGTGCCGACGCCCAGCAGGACCGCTACGCCCTCCTGGCGGTCCAGTTCGAGTCGTTCGACGCGGCGCTGGCGGCCGTCGCTAACGTGACCGGTAGGCCCCAGGTCCCGGTCCAGGCACCGACCGAAGGCGGCCCCCGGATGCCCGTTCCGACAGGCAACGCGACTGCTGGCAACGGAACGATCTCCGCCGCGGCGGACGGGGCCGTCCAGCAGGTGACGAACGTGACGACGGACGCCCCGCAGGCCGTCGACGCTGCCCGGTGGGAGGCCTGGACGGCCTCACTGCTGGGAGACCGGCTGGAGGCCCAGTCGGAGAGCCTGTCGGCCTACGAGGAGCGGCTGTCCGGGCAGGCAGAACGAATCTCGGAGTACCGCTCGCAGCTCGCGGAACTGAACGAGACGGTGGAAGAGGTCGAGAACGACACGGCACGCGGCCTGCTCCAGCAGCGCATCCGGAGCCACCTCGACACCGTCGACGCCCTCGAGGGCGAGGTCGACGACCAGCGCGAGACGGTCGGGGCCCTCCAGGAAGAGACCGCCGAGCTTGACGCGCTGCTGGCAGACGTGACCTTCCCCGAACTGGCCAACGCCACCGACGGCGGTAACGGCGGTGACGCGCCAGACGGCGACGAGAACGTCAACGATGAGAACGTCACCATCGACGACGTTCGGGAGGCCCAAGCCGACCGGACGGAGACGTTGGTCGAACTGGGGAGCCAGCTCGAAGCGCAAAACGAGACCGTCGAACGTCTCCAGCAGGAGCTGCACCAGCTCGACGCGTTCACCGCCGACCTGGCAAACGGGACCCTCCCCGAGGTCGAGCCGGCCGAGGAAGGTGCGACGCCCGCCGCCGGCGACAACGCAACCGGGGCAACCGACGACGTGACCGATAACGCGACCGACAACGCGACCGACAACACGACCGACAACGCAACTGAGGAGGCTGCCGGGAACGCCAGCGACGGCGGCAATGCCACCGGGGACGAGAACGCCACTGGTCCGGGCGTCGCCGCGACGGGAACCCAGGGCCACGGCTTCGACATCGGGGCAGCGATAGTCGCCCTCTTCGGCCTCGCCGCCCTCTACCTCTGGCGACGCCGCTGAACCCCACCCCACCCCCTGGCTACCGAACTACGTTTCGGCCGCGTGCGAATTTCTGACAGCCTCGATGCCACATTGCGACGACGAGATGGCTTCTCGTTTCGGCGGAGGCAGGAAACCACCCGGCCACGGACAGGGCGACCGAGGGGTCAACCCCCCGTAACGGCCTCACCCTGGTCCCACGCCTGCCTACGAGGCTGGACCGACAGACGCGACGACGTCCGGCAGCGAAAGGTACGACTTCGGTGTGGCACGGCTTCACGCTCTACTGGCCAAAATCGTGGACCGGACACGTCCGTGCCGGTAGACTCGCGAACCGGGCGGCACACTGGCGCGGCCAGGCCGCTACCAGCGAACGGTCGTCGAATAGTGGCCAGGTCACCGTCTACTCGCTATCGGTTCGGTTCCTGTACGGCCCGCTCGGCCGGAGCGTTGTACAGTGCTTGTTGGCACTAAGCACTGTATCACAATACGTCCGACTGTGGTTGCACACGACGCACCGCTATGAGCCAAACCCGATCCCCCGTACTGTTCGTCGTGGGCCTGGTGGTCCTGTCAACCCTCGCGTTCGCCCCGGTAGCGGCTGGCGCCGCGCCAGCCGACGGGGCGATCTACCAGGCCGACGACAACGAAACTACGACCGGAGACGGCCCGACGTTCGACGGTGGTGACGGTTCGCCGACCGACGGTCCGCCGACGGACGACAACGCGACCGCCAACGTCACCGGCGAACCCGAATCGACCGCCGAGACGACCGGCGAGACCGTCCAGGTGTCGAACGGGACGGTCGAAACGCTGAAAAACCAGACGGCGCGCATCGCGTACTACGTCGAGGGGCTGAAAAACCGGACGTCCTACCAGCACGAACTGTTCCAGGGCCTCCCCGAGAGCGTCTCCCAGACAGGTGAACAGCTGTCCGGGCTGAACGACACGCCCAGCGCCGAGCGCAACAACACTATCGACGCCATCCGGAGTGAACTGGACGAACAGCGCGAGACCATCCTCCGGTACCGCACGCAGGCCCAGTGGCAGCTCGACACCGCACAGTCCTACCTCGAGAAGCTACAGGAGATGAACCAGACCGTCGAATCGATCGAGGACCCGACGGTCCGGCAGGCACTCCAGAAACACCTCGGTTTCCACAGCCAGGAGGTCAAGCGTCTCATCGAGAACCTGGAGACGCAGGTCAACGCCTCCCGCACGGCCCTCGAAGCGACCGTCGAACTCGACCAGGGCCTCGGTGAACTCCGCAACCAGACGGCACCGGAGACGCCGACGCCCGGCGGCAACGATACCGACCAGGGGACGCCGCTGTTCGACGAGGACGACGGGGGCGAGAGTCCCTTCGCGGACGACGTGTCGGTGAGCGACCTCACCGAGCTTCAGGATACGCGGGAGACCGCCATCCAGAACGTCAGTACGAAGCTCGACGAGCAGATCGACATCGTGCGCAACCTGGACGAGTACCTCGCCCAGCAGAGCGACCTGGTCGAGAAGATCGACAACGGGGAAGTTCCGGACCCCAGCCAGATCCAGCCCGTCAGTCCGGCGACTGACAACGAGACGGGCCCGGTCGGCGGTGACGGCGCCCCCGGTGACGGAACCGACGGCACCGACGGCGAGACGAACCAGACCGGCGACGGGGACGACACGGGCGGTACCGGCGCCATCGGCCCCGGCTTCGCGCCGGTGACGGCGCTAATCGCCGTCGCCCTGGCGATCGCTATCGTCCTGGCCCGTCGACGCCGGTAACGCCACCCCACTCCGGGTTCGGTCGCCGCACCGACGCGGCGTTCGACGACGGTTGGCCACCGACGAGGGAAACGTCTTAGTCGCGGGGCCGAAAGGCCGATGTAATGACGAGCGTCAAGGATTTCCGTATCGACGCCCCCGCCGACGCCGACTCGCTCGGCCGGGGCGCCTTCGTCTTCACCGACGACTACTCGGTGTTCGACTGGGGGAAGATGCCCGACCAGATCCCCGACAAGGGCGCCTCGCTGTGTACGATGGGGGCGTTCAACTTCGAGCTGCTCGAAGACGACGGCGTCGCCACCCACTACCGGGGCGTCACCGGCCCCGACCTGGACGGGGCCGTCCCGCTCGACGACGCGCTCGCCGCCGGGACCGCCCCCCGCGAGATGGCGATCGACCTCACCCAGGTCCCGGACCTGCGCTACGAGGCCGACACCTACGACTACGAGACCTATCACGACGCCGCCGGCGATAACTACCTGATTCCCCTGGAGGTCGTCTTTCGCAACCGGGTCCCCGTCGGCTCCAGCCTCCGGAACCGGGCCGACCCGGCCGACCACGGCCTCGACTTCGACGACTGGCCGGACGAGGCCGTCGACCTCGACGAACCGATCGTCGAATTTTCCACCAAGTACGAGAAGCAGGACCGGTATCTGGACCGCGCCGAAGCGAACCGCATCGCCGGCGTCGCCGACGTCGACGACCTCGAAGCCGTCGCCAGAGACGTCAACCGCCTCGTCACCGACCGCGCCGTCGAGGCCAGGCTCGTCCACCAGGACGGCAAGATCGAGTGTCTCTATTACCAGGGCGAGATCCGCGTCGCCGACGTCGTCGGCACGTTCGACGAAAACCGCTTTTCCTACGACGGCCAGCAGGTCTCGAAAGAGGTCATCCGACAGTACCACAAGCGCACCCAGCCCGACTGGGTCGAGGCCGTCAAGACCGCCAAGGAGCGTGCCACCCGCCAGGGGCTGGCCGACTGGAAGTCACTGTGTGAACGCTCGCCGCGGTCGCTCGACGAATCGGTCATTCGGGTCGCCCGGGACCTGTACTGTGCCGGGACGAACGCCTACGTCGGTCGCGACGTCTTCGACTCCCCGTCGCTGGACGAGGCCGTCGCCGCCGTCCAGGAGCTATAGTTTTTGTCGGAAGCCGGGACCAGCACCTCGTGTGCTGTGAGACCGGCCCGGTAGCGTTCGCGGTTGTGTGCCACACCGCTACCGGGAACCCGTAGTCTACCGGGAGTCCGTCGTGGCACCTGTTTGCCAACGGCCGAAACCGAGCCCTACGACCGCCGTCAGTCGTCTGCCTCGGCCTCGCCTTCCCGCTCGGCGACGATTTCGCCGAGCCCGTCGATCGGTCGGTCGGGGTTGAGGTCGTCGAGTTCCCGGGGGGCACCTAGCTGGGCGTCAGTCTCCTCGGGGTCCCGGAGCTGGGTGCGACCCCGGTGGACGGTCACGTCGTCGTTGAGGTGGAGGTCGATGGCCTCCAGCAGCGCCTCGGCCTCGAGGGGCTGGCCCATGCGCTGGAGGTCTTCGGGTTCGCTCTCCGGTGGAACGTTGAAGGCTCGCTGAGTGATGATAGGCCCCTGGTCGAGGTCGGTCGTCACGTAGTGAGCGGTGACGCCGGCGATTCGGACCCCTTCCTCGATGGCCTGGAGGTACGCCTCCGCTCCCGGGAACGACGGCAGGAGCGAGGGGTGGACGTTGATGATGCGGTTCTCGTACCGGAAGACGACGTCCGGGCTGAGGATCCGCATGTAGCGTGCCAGCACGACGAGGTCGACGTCGTAGTCGGCCAGCAGGTCGAGCAGTTCGTCCTCGTCGGGCGTGCCCTTCTCGTCACCGATGTCGTGGAAGGGCACCTCGTACTGCTCGGCCAGCGGCTGGAGGTCGTCGTGGTTGCCGATGACGACCTCGACGTCGGCGTCTATCTCCCCGCTGGCCCAGGCCTCGAAGATGGCCTCCAGGCAGTGAGATTCCTTGGTCACGAGGACGGCGAGCGCCTGCGTTTCCCGGTCGGCCGGGAACCGCACCTGGACGTCGACGCCGAGTTCGTCGCCGAGGTCGTCGAGGTCGTCACGGAGCTTGGCCTGGGTGCAAACCATGTCGTCGGTGTCGACGTGCATGGTCATCCGGAAGACGTCGTCCCGGACGGCCTGGTCCAGGTCCTCGATGTTGATGCCGCGCTCGAACAGCAGCGTCGTGACGTTTGCGATGAGGCCGGTGTCGTCCTCGCCGATCACCGTGATTTCGGTCAAGCCTCGCGTCACAACGACCACCCATCGGACCCGGTGTGCGTAGTCATATGTGGAGCGTGAGGGGTCCCGTTCGTCAAAAGGTTTCGTTTCACCCGTCGACGGGCGTCAAGCCGCGGCCGAATCACCGGCTGTCAGTCCCGGCAGTGGCAAGCTACGCCGTTTTCGGTCTGTGCGGCGGATCACGGGATGGTGACTCCCATGAGCGAACGCACCACTGGCGGCGACCGGACTGCTGGGACGGGTGGACTCGGCAAGTGGGTGTCGGCGCTGGTCGCGGTGGCCGGGCTCTGGCTGGTCGTCCAGGCGCTCGTCTTCGGCCTCGTGCCGGCCAACTTCTGGAACGACGTGGTCGTGGGTCTCGTCCTGATCGCGCTGGGGGGCTACAACTACTCGGAGCGGGCCGGCAACCGGACCGCGAACACCGCTGCGACGACCCTGGTTGCGCTGCTCGGCCTCTGGCTCGTCGCCGCCCCGTTCGTCTACAGTGCCGAGGCCGGCTTCTCCCAGCTAGGCTTCTGGAACGACGTTCTCGTTGGTCTGCTGGTACTGGTCCTGGGCGCCTACAGCACCTACCGGGCACGGGAGTCACGCACCGCCGTGCCGGCCGGGCAGTGACCGGTCAGCGCATCTCCCGGATCAGACGGCGCCGGTGGTAGGTGGCCAGCTGCCAGCGCGTCAGGCCGACGACTGTGGCGACCAGCACCACTGCGAAGATGGCCGAGACGACCACCGGGCCGTCGTGGAGGACCGCGTTGCTCAGCTGGGCCAGCGCCAGCACCACCGGAGCTACCGTCAGCAGCCCGGTCCGCACCGGGAACGCCCGCGCCATGTCGAGAAACCTCGTCCGCTCGTCAGACATGGCTTACCGTAGGGAAAGCCGACCTTATAGCGTCTTCGTTAGTATCTGACATTTTTCCGGTTCGTATTCGGTAGGCATTCGGCACGAAGCGTGCGGCCACCTCGGTCGAGGCGGTCAGGCCGTCGTGAGAAGGTGGTCGCCGCCTGCCCTCGCCCCCCCCCCTCAGTGGGGGGACCGCCGCCCCGAGTCACAAGAGTTTTCGACGCCGGCCACCGCCATTCAGCCGATGACCGCCTACACCGCGACCGTCACCGTCCGGCTCAAGCGGGGCGTCCTCGACCCCGAGGCCGAGACGACACAGCGGGCCCTGGAACGACTCGGCTTCGACCTCGAGGACCTGCGTTCGGCCGACGAGTTCGAGATCGACCTCGACGCGGCCGGTCCGGACGACGCCGAAGAGCGGGCTGCGGAGATGGCCGAACGACTGCTGGCGAACCCGACGATCCACGACTACGAGGTCGCGGTCGCCGAACGATGACCGTCGCCGTCGTCCGCTTCGGGGGGAGCAACTGTGACCGCGACACCGTCCAGGCCCTGGACTCCCTGGGGATCGACGCCGATCTCGTCTGGCACGAAGACGGACTGCCGACTGACGTGTCCGGCGTCGTTCTTCCGGGTGGTTTCTCCTACGGTGACTACCTCCGGGCCGGCGCGATGGCCGCCCGTTCACCGATCATGAGCGAGGTTCGGGAGGCAGCCGAGGCGGGGACGCCCGTCCTCGGTATCTGCAACGGCGCCCAGATCGGCTGCGAGTCCTCCCTAACGCCCGGGGCGTTTACTACCAACGAGAGCGCCCGGTTCCAGTGTGAACGCGTCCACCTCCGGGTCGAGAACGCCGACACGTCCTGGACCCGCGAGTTCGAGGAAGGCGACGTGATCGAACTGCCAATCGCCCACGGCGAGGGCCGCTACGAGATAGCCGACGACCGTCTCGAGGAGTTGGAGGCGGCCGACCGCGTGCTGTTCCGGTACTGCGACGCGGACGGGAACGTGTCCGCCGAGGCGAATCCGAACGGGTCGAAACACAGCGTCGCCGGCGTCCTCGGTGAGTCCGAGAACGTCGCCGTCCTGATGCCCCACCCCGAGCGGGCCACGCTGGCCGACGTCACCGTGACGGACGGCCAGGGCGTCCTCCGGGGCTTCGAAGCCTGACTTCAGGTCCTGAAACCGGTGGCCGTTTTTAAGCTACCGCCACGAGCAGTGGCGCGTACCATGGGGGATCCCGCAGTTCGCGTAGAGAATCTCCAGAAACGCTACGGCGACGTCCGGGCCCTCGACGGCGTCGACTTCACCGTCGAGCGCGGCGAGATATTCGGGCTCGTCGGCCCCAACGGCGCCGGGAAGTCAACCACCCTCCGGATCCTGGCGACGTTGCTCGCCCCCGGTGGGGGCACCGTCGAGGTGGCCGGCGCCGACGTCGAGGAGTCGCCCAACGCCGTCCGGGAGGCCATCCGCTACCTGCCCGAGGAGGCCGGGGCCTACGACAACCTCACCGGGCGGGACTACCTGGAGTTCGTGGCGGGTTTCTACGCCGACGAACCCGAGTCGATGGTCGCCGAGGGAGTCGCCCTGGCGGACCTGGGCGACCGGATCGACGACAAGACCGGCGAGTACAGCAAGGGGATGACCCGGAAACTCCTGCTGGCGAGTTCGCTCATGACCGAACCCGACCTGGCAATCCTGGACGAGGCGACGTCGGGGCTGGACGTCCGCAACGCCCGACGCGTCCGGGAGGTCATCAAGACCTACCCCGACGACGGCCGGAGCGTCCTGCTCTCGTCACACGACATGCTGGAGGTGGCCTTCCTCTGTGACCGGGTCGGACTGCTCGACGAGGGTCGCATCGTCGAGGTGGGGACGCCCGACGAGATCGTCGCGACCTACGGGACCGAAAACCTGGAAGAGGCGTTCCTGGAGGCCACGGCATGAGGGACTTCCTGCGACTCACGTTGAAGGAGGTCCGGGAACTGGTGCGGCCGAAGTACCTCCTGCCGATCCTGATGACGCCGCTGCTGTTCGTGGCGATGGGTGCCGGCTTCGGCGGCGTCCAGGACCAGCTGGACGACAAACCGGTCGTCGGCGTGATCAACGAGGACAACGACACCTACGGGAAAATCGTCGCCGAGACGTACGAGCAGGGTGCCAACGTCACCTACTCGGCGACGAGCGGTGACCCCCAGGCAGCACTGGAGCAGATCCGCGAGCATGGCGGCTCGGCCCTGGTGGTGATACCCCCCGACTTCACCGAGCGGATACGGGGTGGCCAGCCGGGGACCGTCAGAATGTACACCGTCGTCGACTCGGTGAGTCTGGGGTCGATCACCTCCTCCGGGCAGGTCGACGCCCTGCTCGCTGCGGCGAGCCAGCAGATCACGATGGACGCGACGGGGGCAACCCGGGCCCAGATGAGCCCCGTCGAGGCGAGCTACACGACCGACGTGAAGGGAACGGTCGTCGACGAGCCGCCGGGCGTCGTCAGCGACGCCTTCTCCGTCCAGCTGTTCGTCATCCCGATGGTCATCGTGTTCGTCATCTTCTTCTCCGGCCAGATGGTGATGAACGCGATGGGCCTTGAGAAGGAGAACAAGACCCTGGAGACGCTCCTGACGATGCCGGTGAACCGTCGGACTATCGTCGGCGCGAAACTCGCCGGCAGCGCCGTCATCGGGCTGATCGTCGCGGTGACGTACACCGGGTCGCTGTACTATTACCAGAACGCCATCACCGGGGGAGGCGGGTCGACGACCTCGGCGTTCGCCCTCGGTGGTGTCGATTACGTACTCATCGGCGTGACGCTGACACTCGCTTTGATAGGTGCGCTGGCACTGTCGCTGTGCATGGGCGTCTTCGTCGAGGACCGCCAGGCGGCCCAGATGCTGCTCTTCCCGCTCGGACTGCTGGTGTTCGTCCCGTTCCTGGCCGTTATTCTGGCTGACTTCACGGCGCTCTCGCTGCCGCTGCAGGCCGTGCTCTTTGCGATTCCGTTTACGCACCCGGTGATGGCCCCCAAACAGCTAATGTTCGGCGAAACGGGGCTCGTGCTGCTGGGAGTGGCCTACGAGGCGCTGTTTGCCGTGGGGGCTATCGGACTGGCCGTCTGGCTGTTCAACTCCGACCGCCTGGTGACCGGTTCGACGGGTCGTATGGGTCGGCTGATCGAACGGATGCAGCGCTGAACGACGGCTCTACTACTTTTTGCTCCGGCACGGCGAGAAAGCCCTCGGCCCGCTGGCGTCGTCGGCGCGAAGCGCCGACTGCCTGAGGGACCTTTGGTCCCTCTCTGGTCGGAGAGCGCCAGTCGGGCCTCGCCCTTTCATCCTCCGGAAGACGGTCGCCTCGCTTCGCTCGACGCTGCGACTTCCAAGGCTCTGCTTCGTTCGCTTCGCTCACTCAGCAGACCACCAGGCCAGCACAGCAACCGCACCACGACCCTCCCCAGCCGACTCCCTCGCGATGCCGGCTTGGCCCCTCACTGGCGTTCGGGCGCCGAGCCAGCGCGCCACAGGCCGTTGAACAACCGAGTCCTGGCGGTCTGCTGAGCGACCGAAGGGAGCGAAGCAGAGCCGTGGCAGACGCAGCGCCGAACGCAGTGAGGCGACCGTCTGCCGGAGGAATGAAAGGGCGAACCTCGGTGGTGCTTCGTTTAGTCGTTGCTGGGCCCCTATCCGAGCGAAGCGAGGATATGCCCAGCAACGACCGCCACCGAGGTGAGGGCTTTCGGCACCGTTGTGATCGCGGTGGCGGTAGCGGCTGCAGTACTGCCAGGCGTATCAGAGTACGAAGCTCTCACTCACCAACGTAGCAAAGGGAAGGATGGGGAACGCGGGCGAGGAGCGCGTGACACGACGGAGGGCCCCTGGCCCGTACTACACGAATGTCGACGGGGGCACAAATACCCCACCCTACCAGGGTGAAAGTGAAACTGCAGGCAGGCGTGGCGTCTGACGCTTATCGGCTCAGTGGCATGTTGTAGGCCGTCTCGCGGGCCATCACGGTCTCCCAGGTGGCCTCGCACTCGCAGTTCACCTGGTCGAAGACGGCGGGGTCCTGGCGAACGTCGAAGTCCTTGACGGCTCGCTGGACCCGGTCGTCGCAGTCGCCGCAGTTGTGGGGACCCCGGTCGCTGCCGTGGCCCACGGGGTCGGAAACGACGATGACGTCCTCGTCTGCCGTCTCCTCGAGGACGTGGGCGACGCTCCAGAGCCAGGGCGGGCGGTAGCCGTCGTCGTGGAACAGGTCCTCGACCATCGTGTGGCGCTGGACGTTGCAGGGGTTCATCGAGACGGTGTGACAGCCCGCGACGCCGGCACAGCGCTCGATGGAGCTGATCATGTCGTGGACGGCTTCGGGTTCGGCGAGGAAGGGCGGCTTCATCAGCAGGTAGGCCTTGACGCCGGCGTCGGCTTCGTACTCGTCGCCGGCAGCACGAGTCTCGGCGGCCGCGTCCTCGAACTCCGCGAAGTCGAAGTACTTGTTGACGCAGTCCCGGCGCACTCTGTCGGTTGCGGTTTCCAGGCCCACGGCGACGTCGGTGTTCAGTCCCTGCTCGAGGAAGTCCGCGACCTTCGCCCGTTCGACGAAGTCCGGGAGGGACTCGACGACGATGCGGTCCCGGTCACCGAAAGTTTCGGCGATGGCCCGGCGGGTCTCGGCGGGGACCTCCCGCTCGTCGAGGAACGACCCGGAGGTGTAGATCTTGATCTGTCCCGCTGGCTCGTCGGCGTGCTCTGCTTCGTGGTCGAGGCAGTGCTCGACCTGGGTCATCAGGTTCTCGTGGCTGACAGACCCGCCTTCTACGCTCTCGGCAACGTAGCCACACATCGTACAGCCGCCGGCTCTGGCCCAGCGACAGCCGCCGGTGTTGAGGATGATAGTCAGCGAGTCGTAGACGCCGTCGGGGGTGTTGTCCTCGTCCAGCCAGACTCGGGTGGGCTCGGTCGGGTCGTAGGTCTCGTCCTTCCGGGCCCGGATCTCCCGCATGGCCTGGTTGTGGGCGTCCATGCCCCGTCCCTGCTCGTAGACCTCGGGGCTCGGCTTGCTCATTACGAGGGAGGAGTCGATGCGTGCCTAAAGCCGCTTCGTTCGGCCTACCGTCCAGACTCGCCGGTCCTGGAGAAGATCTTGCGCATGTTCTCCTTCCAGTTCCGGAGTTCGACGATCTCTCGCTCGAACTCGTCGAACCGGGCCGCGAAGTCCCCGTCGGGAACCCGCTCGTCGATGTCAGCGACCGTCGAATCGAGCGATTCGAGGTCGTCGCGCATCTCCGAGAGTTCCCCAGAGAGTTCCTCCGAAAGCCCCTCGAGTTCGTCCCCGAGGCGCTCGTGGCCGGTCTCAAGGGTTTCGACGTCCCCAGAGAGCGAAGCGATGGTGTCGTCGTGTTCCTCGAATCCTTCCCGGAGTTCCGCGAGTTCGTCCTGGACCGCCTCGACCTGCGCCTGGTGGCGCTCGATGATCTGCTCGCCGTCCCCGTTCTCGTCGATGAACTGTTCGAGGGCCGACGTGTACGCCTTGAGGTCTGCGACCTGTCCCTGGAGGTGACGAAGCCGGGTCTGGACGCTCTCGGACCCCAGCATCTCGGAGACGAATATCTCCCGCAGGACTCTGACGTCCTCCTCGGAAACCTCCCCGTCCTGGACGGCTCGAACGAAGTCGGTAAGGTCTTGTTCCACTTCTGCCGACGGTTCCGCCGATTCGACATCGACTTCGTCGTCGGCTGTCGCGTCTCCGGTCCCCGACTGCGCCGGGGTGGCGGCCTTCCGGTACAGTACCGCCGACTCTTTCTCGCACTCACCCCGTCTCTCGTCCTCACGCTCTGCCCCACTCACGTCCCCGTCAGTGTCCTCGTCCACGTCGTCGGCCTCGACAGCATCCGAATCGGGACCGGTTGGCGACGGCTCGTCGGTGACTTCGTCGTCGGTCTCCTCAATGCACTCGACCTCGACACCGCCACATGCAGTTGCGACCTGGGACGTCCGAGTCGCCTCGGCAGACTCGCCCGACTCTGCGTGGGCCGCATCGATGGTCGCCTCAACCGACTCCCCTGGCGGGTGGACCGACAATTCTTCCGGTTCGGCGAGCAACTCCTCGATGCGCTCGTTGTCACCGCTCCGGACCCCGCAGACGGTGATGAAACCGCCCGTGGGTCGGAGCGTGTATTCGAAGGTGATCGTATCGTCGTCGGCGTGCCAGTACTCGCTGCCGTACGATGGGTGAAATCCGAACTCTTCCGGGTCGATGCCGTCCGGAACCGATTCGACCAGTCGGACGGTTACGGGATCCTCACGGGAAGATGCTAGCTGGTAGGCTATCGACGGGAAGGAAAACAACGACTCGTCTAGCCACTTGGAAACTTCGACGCCGTCTGATAAGTAGGTTTGCGTGTCATTCGGTTCCGGGACGTTCATGGCACCGTGTCCAACTGGTCTGGCATGTATATAATTCTGAGTGTTCAACTAACTAATGATAATCGCGCCGCGATTTTTCGTGGAGCGGAGACGAAATTCGTAATTGAAGGATGGTGTGTTTCGAGCGGCCGGAAGGCCGGTGCGAGAAATTTTCCAAAATGCACAAGAATATACCAGAATTCCCCCTATATCGCCACTAATACCCGGTTAACTGCCGGCAAAAATAAATAATTCCATAATATCGATCCACCGCCCTGAGTTCCTCCTGTTGGCAGGTCCCGGGCCGGGTCCGACCGCCGCAGCCAGTCCTGATTATCAATTTTCGATTCGGTTTTCTTCCACAGCGCCAAATAGTTATTGAATTGTCATTCGTGGTGGATCGGCTAGCTTGGTGGTTCTCCGGAGCGATATATATCGTACAGAAGGCACCTGGTCGGGAGATTGCTACGAACGTCGCCTACTAATATTTCGATTGATAGCGAGAGACCGAATATCGGAAGTTGCGATTGATATCGAGTGTCACACGAAGTAGGGTTCGCAGCAGAATCAGCGTTCTCCGCCGGCCCAGACGGCGTGGCCGATCAGGCCGTCCGGGCTCCACCTGGCGAGGGGTGGGCCGAACCGAGGACGAGCGGATAGGCCACGCCAAGGCCGATGCCGTAGACGAGGTGGCCGACGAGTCCCGAGAGGGAGAGGTTCGGCACCGGGGCAGCCACGCCGGCTACGGCACCGAGCCAGAGCGGCATGAGGATGCCTGCGGCGACGATCCAGAGGACGACGCCGTATCCCAGCGCCATGGCCGTCGACGGGACGACCCGCCGGGCGGCCCGGTCGAGTGAGCCCTGCATCATCACGGCTGCGAAGACGAGCCCGAACGCGACGCTGAGGACGAGGTGGATGACCCAGCCGACGACGGCGGATTCGACGCCGACGAGCAGCCCGATGGTCGGCATCATCCCCATCATCTGCATGAGGATACCGAACAGGACGCCGCCGACGAACCCTGCGACGGCGCCGGCTACCCACCGGCTCCGGGCCGGCTCCCCGTAATCGAACGCAATGCCAATGTCCCCTGACGTGGTGGATGCCATCATCTAGCACTGACGAGGGGCAGAAATATATGTCATTTTGCCTGATAATCGTCATTGCGTATATATCTGGCGCCACGACCGTGATGCTCACCTCGCCTTCGTCGCCGGCTACGCGACAACTGACATTCGGTTTGGGTCGTGCACGACCCGGACACAGCCCCTGTACGTCGAACGTGGTCCGCTTCGAGTCGCGACCCATATCGGTGCGGCGCGAGCAGATTGTACTCTTGCTGGCTCGTCGCTCCCCCTACCGCTCTTCGACGTGGCGAACCGAACTCGCGATGCCCCGGGTGCTCGAAACCATCTCGGGACCGCTCATCTCGGCCCGACCCACTGCGAACGCCTGGGGCCCTTCGATGACGACCTCGTCCCCGACCCGAATCCCATCGCTCGCGTCCACCACGCCAGGGGCCAGAACACTCCCGTGTGGCACGAAGTCGTCGATCTCGACTCGTTTGACCGGCACGTCGCTCTCGACCCACCGTCGAGCCCCGGCAAGCGTCAGCGAGAGGACGCCGTACTGGGGCACCATGGCCGCCAGCTGCTCCCCGTCGCCGTCGTGGGCACGAAGCTTCGGGTACCGGCTCTGGACCCGGAGGTCGTCGAAGAAGTCGTCACCCGCCCCCTCGCCGAACTGGTAGTCGGCGATGGCCTTCAGGGTGTTGTGCTGGCGCTGTCGCTTGCCGTACTTCAGTTCCTCCGAGAGCGTCGACGCGAGGTTGCCCAGCGATTCGGTCGTGGTAGGGTGGTCCTCGACGGTCCACTCGACAGGGGTGTCCAGGTCCGACGTGGCTCGTTCGACGATCTCCCGGTATCCGTCTTCCGGAACGTGGGCGATAATCCGGGGATAGTCGTTGCGGGCCAGGTAGGCTTCGAGCACCCCGGACACGAACTCGATTTCCGTCGCGGTCCACCGACCCGTCACGACGGAGTCGTAGTGCTGGGCGGGGTAGGTCGTCTCGAGTTCCTGCGGGACGACGCCGATCGGCGAGGTCATCGAGACGAGGTGGCCCCGGAACTGGACGGCGTCGTGGAACTGGCCGTGGCTCTGTGACTCGCTGTAGGGCTTGCGTGCCGAACACGGCACCAGAACGAGGGATTTGTCGAACCGGTTGCGATAGCGCGAGGTCACCCGCTCGGCGAAGCGCTGGATCTCGACGCGCCTGAGGGAGTCGTCCGTCGCGGCGGTGATCTCGGCCCGCCGTAACACGGGAGTCCGCTCCTCGAGGTAGGCGTACTGCTGGTCCAGTCGCCGGAACGTCGCGGTCAACCACTGCTCGTGGCGAGCCTGGCCTTCGAGGTAGTCCCGGAGCCGTCCCGACCGGATCCGCTCTCGAACGGTCGACAGCGCCGCCCGGAGGCCGTTGACGTTGTGAGCGACACACTCGTCCCGTCCGAACTCCTCGACCGGGACCTGGCAGGCTGGACACACACAGGGCAACTCCGCGAGGTCGTCGAGGTACTTCTTGCCCTCGACGGTAAGATACTCGCCCCGGGTGCCCTCGACGACGGCTCGATCAGCGTCGAGGAGGTCGACGCCGGCGTAGACCAGCGCGGCGACGTTGGCCGGCGTGGCCACGCCGGGGAGGTAGAGGGCGGTGTCCGCCGGTATACGTTCCTTCGTGCGAATTATTGCCGCGACGAAGGCGCTGGCGTGGCCCCGGAGTTCCTGTGCGTTCGAGAGGAGGTAGGCGTCGGCCCCGAGGTCAGTCGCGGTGTCAGGAGTGACGACGGCGGCGCTGGGGTAGTCGGGCGCCGACTCGGTGACGGCGAAGGCTTCTCGGACTTCCCCGGGGGTGCCGCCGGGAAAGGCCCGGTGAGGGAGGATAGTCAGCGTCTCCTCGTCGCCGTCGGGCACCTCGCGGTCGGCCGTCCAGAGGCTCCCGGCGTCCCGCAGTACCGGGTGGGGGCCGCCAGGGCGGTCCCTGGCCTCGGGTCCCGACGTCCGGTCGCGATTGCCCACGAGGGCAGGTGTCGTGACGGGATCGGTCAGCCGGAGTTCCCCGATGCGTGCCGGGCCGTCCCGTTCGTGGACTTCGAAGTAGTCGGTCATTGCCCGGATTCCTCGTCGGACTCCCAACTGTCCGTCGATTCCGCGAGGTCGACCAGGTCGACGGAATCAGGCAGCTCTGCGACGATACGTTCCGGCCAGCCGTCGTGGGCGACCGTGAAGTGGGCGGCGGGACTCTCGGCCGCGAGCCGTCGAACGCCCTCGACGGCAGCGAGGAGAGCCTCGTCGTGGAGCCGCTCGGGAATCTCGGCGGTGAGCGGGTACGAGTCGGCCAGTTCCGGTGGGACGGGCCCGAAGGGAGGAACGAGCCGCCAGGTCTCGTCGTAGTCTCCGTGGCGCGAGCCCTCGGTGAGGAGTACCGATCCCTCCGGGTCGAGCCTGGCGAGTCGGTCGTGGTGCCGGACGACTTCGGGCCGGCGGCTGCTCTCGGCCGAGAGGTGGAAGAAGGCGTCCTTCCGGACGGGGTCGGTCGCTTCGAGCTGGGTGGCGTGGTCGTACAGGGTTGCGAGGCCGTCGGCCATCCGGGGGTGACCCCGGGCTCGGGTCTCGACGAGTTCGAGCAGAGTGCCCCGCCGGATCGCCTGCTTGATTCGTCGGATTTCACCGAACGAGACGTGGAGATTGTGCTCGGCGAGCAGTTCCTCCCTGGGGTCTTCGTCCATCGACCGGAGGTTCGTCGGGGTGTGGTCGGAGCAGACGGGACACTCACACGGGAAGTAGTCGAGGTCGTCGAGGTGTTCGGTCCCGCGAACCGTGAGATAGCGGTCGTCCCTGGCGTAGAGGGCGTACGCCGCCGAGTCGAACAGGTCACAGCCCAGGGCGACGGCCAGCGCGAACATCATGGGGTGGCCGGCGCCAAACAGGTGGACCGGGGCGCTCTCCGGGAGGCCGCGTTTGGTCGCCGCGACGACCTCGACCAGGTCGGCAAAGCGGTACTCCTTCATCAGCGGGACGACCGCACCGATGGGGAAGACGTCGAGGCCGGTAGCGGCGGCCTCCCTGGCGGCCCGTTCCCGGAGGTCGAGGTAGGTCGACCCCTGGACTGGTGCCGTGACGAGCATGTCACCGGCGTCGAAGTCGGCGGCGACCTCGAGCCGTTCTTGCGTCGTGGCCCGTTCAGTCGCAGCCTCGTCGCGGTCGACGTCTGGTGGCGTCGGCACGTCGACGGGCGTGGCGACGTCCGAGCCGATGGTCCGCTGGAAGTCGAGTATCTCCTCGGTCGTGACAGAAATCTCGCCGTATTCTGCCAGCTGGAACGACCCCGAGTCGGTCATGATCGCGCCGGAAAAGTCGAGCAGGTCGTGCAGGCCTCTGTCGAGGACCGGCTCGCGGAGGTCGTCGCTGCCGTGCAGGACGTAGCTGTTCGTGATCAGCATCTCGGCGCCGAAGTGGTCCTCGAGGCGAGCCGGCGTCACCGTCTGGACGTGGGGGTTGATGACCGGCAAGAGGGCCGGCGTCTCGACGGTGACGCCGGCACGGGGAACCTCGAGTTCGCCGAGACGGCCGGCCGCGTCGTAGCGGCCGACCTCGAAGACGTCGCGCATTGGCAGTGCGTGGGGGAGGCCGGGCGGTAAGCGTTGCGCTCCGGCGAGCGACGCCGGTACGACGGGGGTGAAAGGGCTACTGTACTGGCACCGAACCGGTCGGTACGTGGCGGCCATCGCCAGCCGAAGCTGGACCGTCTCGCACTCGCTGTCGGGCGAGAACGCAGATAAGCCGGTCCTACGGTCGGGGATGGAAGCCGGCCAAAATACCCTTACCGAGCACCTCTCCTGTTAGTCGGTTGCAACTCGGGTGAACGGTTTTCCCCTTTTATCCAGATTCGGACGGAAAAGGGACGTGGCGTCAGTATCGCCCCCGAAACAGCCGTCGCGGACTTCCATCAGCCATGAGCCAACAGAATCCCAACCGAGGTCAGTCCCAGCAGCAACAGCAGCCCCAGCACCAGCAGGGCTACATTCCCGCCCAGCAGCAGCCGTCCGGCCAGCAGGCGGGATGGCCGGGCAAGCAGGGCCGCGGCGCCGACCAGGGTGCACAGGACCGGCGTCACTCGCCGGAGTTCCGCCAGCGAATGCACGATATCGCGGAACAGCGGCCGCGTGACCCCCAGACGGGCCAGTTCCTGCCGACGGGGCAGCAGGGCCAGCAGCAGCCCCAGCAGCAGTATCAGCAGCAACCACAGCAACAGCAGCAACCACAGCAGCAACAGCCCCAGCAGCAGGTCCAACAACAACCACAGCAGTACCAGCAGCCACAGCAGATGGGCCAGCAGCAACAGCCCCAGGGGCAGATCCAGCAGCCCCAACAGCAAACCCAGCAGCAGCCCCAACAGCAAACCCAGCAGCAGCCCCAACAGCAGAGCCAGCTAGGCCAGCAGGGCGGGCAGATGGGCCAGCAGCCCCAGCAACAGCAGGGATTCATCCCGGCGTCCCAGGAGCCGGCGAGCCAGGAGCCCGGCTGGCCGGGCAAGCGGGGTCGCGGCGCCGACCAGGGCGCCCAGGACCGGCGTCACTCGCCGGAGTTCCGCCAGCGAATGCACGATATCGCGGAACAGCGGCCGCGTGACCCCGAAACCGGGCAGTTCCTGCCGTCGGGTCAGCAGGGACAGCAGCGCCAGGGTGGTCAGCAGACCCAGACTGGCCGGACGGCCCAGCAAGGCGGCGGCCAGCAGCTCCAGACCCGCCAGCAGGGCCAGAGCCAGCAACGCCAGCAGTACTGACGCCGTCTCACCTTCCGGACCTCGACCATTCTCCGAACCAGCCGGCTTCGGCTGCTGTCCGGCTGAGCGGGACGTTCCAGACGGTGATTACTGCCCCTGCCGCTAGAGGTTCTGAATCCTACGTGGTGGCCGAACCGCGCAGATTCACCTTACTGCGTAGGGTCGCCCGGGTAGTCGCGTACAACTCAAGTGAACGATTTTCCCCCTTTATCCAAATTCCAACGGTATCGGGACGTGGCGGCAGCGTCGTTCGTAACCAACCGACTACGGAACTACGTCATCCATGAGTCAACAAAACCCGAACCAGCGACAGTATCAACAGCAACCACAGCAGCAGTACACCCAGCAGGGCGGCCAGCAGCAGGGCTTCCCGGGGCAACAGGGACGGGGCGCGGACCAGGGCGCCGCCGACGCCCGTCACTCCGAAGCCTTCCGCGAGGACAAGACCATCCAGGCCGAACTCCAGCCACGTGACCCGCAGACGGGGCAGTTCATCCAGGAGTCGCCCCAGCACGAACAGCAGCGCGAGCAACAGGAGCGCCAGATCCACCAGCAGATCGGCCTGCCACAGCAGCAGCCGAGCCAGGCCGGTCCGCAGGGGGCGCCGGGCGTGACGCCCCAGCAGATCTCTAGCCAGCTCCAGCCCACGTTCGGCCAGCCCCAGCAGCCCCACCAGATGCCCCAGCGGGGGCCGAGCGGCCAGTTCGTCGGTGGCGGCGGCACGCCGGGTGGCCAGCAGCAGATGGGACAGCAGCCCCAGCAGCAACCCCAGCAGCAACCTCAGCAGTATCAACAGCAGCCCTCTCAGCAGATGCAGCAACAGCCCCAGCAAATGGGCCAGCAACAGCCCCAGCAGATGGGGCAGCAACAACCCCAGGGACAGCTCCAGCAGCAGCCCCAGCAGCAGCCCCAGCAGCAGCCCCAGCAGCAGACCCAGCAACAGCCCTCACAGCAGGGCCAGCAGGGTCAGCAGGGCGGCGGCCAGCTCCTCCAGACCCGCCAGCAGGAGTCCCAGCAAGGCCAGGGACAGCAGCGCCAACAGTTCTAACGCCACTCGCCACCCCCGGCTAGACGTGGCCGGGGGATAGCCGCAAAAACCGTGGACGGGGCGTCGACAGCCAGACTCGACGCTCGCCGGCTGTGCGGGAAGTTATTCCCCGATTTTCTCCCGGATCTGTCGCGCGACAGCGACTGCCGTCCCCCGGTCGACGGGCTTGGGGACGAGCACGCTCTGGGTCGCCCAGTCGTCGCTGCCACGACGCCGGCCGGTCCGGACTTCCGCACCCTGGTAGACCGAATCGGCCGCGTGAGACGCCCAGTCCGGCGTCCGAATCGTCTCGAAGGCGTCCGGGTCGGCGAACCGGACGTGGACGAACCGTTCGCCGTCCTCGACGAGCTGGACGTCGCTCGGCTGGCGCTGGGGTGTGGGAGCAGGCTGGCCCGGTGAGCCCTGCGCTGACGGCTGCCATCCGGACTGTTGCGGGGGTCGGGACTGGCCCTGGACAGGAGGCTGTTGTGGGGGCTGACCCTGTGCCGGTGGCTGTCGTCCGGGCTGGCCACGGACCGGTGGCCAAGAGGTCTGGCGCTCCTGGGGTGGGTTCGTCGGGGGTCGCCCACGCGGCTGTCGATACTGTTCGTGGGACCGTCGCGAATCAGTGGGGTCTGGCATGGTGGTTCCTCGAGACGGCGAAACCTAGCTCGGTCGGTGCGAAAACGGGACGGCAGGCTGATGCAGGCCCGTCACCTCGCGTTCAGGCCTCACCAGGATGGTAAGCCGGAACTGATCTCGAAGAGGGCGTAGTAGACGACGCCGAAGGCGGTGCGGCCGTCCCGAAGCTCACCGTCCTTGGCGGCGCTAACCAGGTCGTCGAGGGTCGTCGTTCTGACGCTGATCGACTCGTCGACGTCGAGGGCCTGCTCGCCGGTCGGCTCGCACTTCCGGGCGACGTAGTAGTGGAAGACGGCGTCCGAGAAGCCGTTTGCCGGTTCGACGGTCGTCAGGTGGGTGAGTTCGCCCGCCTCGTAGCCGGTCTCCTCGGTGAGTTCCCGTCGTGCGGCGTCGTCGGGGTCTTCGCCGTCTTCCAGCGTCCCGGCGGGGAGTCCACGGTTCATGCGGCCGACGGCCTGGCGCCACTCGTCGATGACGACTACCTTGCCGTACGGCGTAAAGGGGAGGACGACCACGCTCTCGGGTTCGGTGACGTAGTCGAACTCGGCCTCGGAGCCATCGGGGAGGCGTACGTCCTCCGTGACGACGTCGAAGCCATCGCAGGAGTAGGAGACGCGACTCGCTATCGTCTCCCAGGGCAGCCCTGTCATTGCAGTGTCGTTGTGAATCGAGCCGTAAAAAGCGGCGCGGCCATAGACAAACCCGGACGCTAATTGGGGCTATATCCGCCGGCGGGTGACCAGGCCGACTTCGACGACGCCCCACCCCAGTCCGACGAACAGACCGGCCAGCAGACTGTAGAACGCGCCCATGCCGATCCACGCCGGCAGCACCCAGAGTGCCGTCGCGTAGATTTCACGAAACATCGACACGCCACCGTCACGTCCGGCCGCGTCAACCGCCTCGTAGCCCGTGGTCGGACCGGTCGGCTCGTCGCCGTACTTCAGGCGCTCGACGTCGTAGGGCATCTTCGAGACCGTCATCTCCCAGACGACCTCCCGGTCGGGCGTCACCTCGACGACCCGCTGGCCGAAGGTATCCACGATCAAGGTGTTGCCGTTGGGCAACCGGTCGGCGTCGCGCGGCCAGTGCAGGTTCCCCCGATACTCCCAGACCAGGTCCCAGGAACCGTTCGGCCGCCGCCGGTACTCCACGACCCTGTCGTTTTCGCTGTCTGCTACCAGCACGGTCGGTGGATTCCGGGACAGTAGCGCGGGATTGTGCTGGGCGTGGATGATGCCGTGGGCGTCCTGTTCGCCGAGTTCCCACACCGTCTCCTTGGTCGAGCGGTTCACCAGCACCACCCGGTCGAAGTTTCGCGGACTCAGCAGGAACGCCGAGCCGTCGTCCACGGCGTCGACGTCGTTGAGGTGGGTGTACCCGCCGGCACCCGACCGCTGGCTCGATGGGTCGTCGCCCGCTTTTGGGTACTCGGGATAGTGTGCCGAGAAGTTGTACTCCCAGGTGATACTCGCCGTCTCGACGTCGTAGACGTAGGCCCGGTGGTGGTACTTGTCCGCGACGACGTACTCGCCGTCGCCGAGGTAGTCGACGTCGTGGGTGTCGAGCGGGACTTCGAACCGCTCGACCACGGTGTCGGTTCGCCAGTCCATCCGGATGGCGTGGGCGGCGTCGCCGGTGATCTGCTCGACGAACAGCAAGTCGCCGTTCGGCAGCGGGTCGACGTCGTAGTACAGCACGTCCTGGTCGGGTTCGCCGCCGGAGTACTCCCAGATCGTCTCCTTCGTGTCGGTGTCGACAGCGACGACGCGACCGTCGTCGACGGGCCCGAAGCCGCCCTGGACGCCGACGAAGGTGACGTTTCGGGCCTGGTCGACGTCGCCCGTCCGGGTTTCGGTGGTCCCTAGCTGGCCGAGGCCGCTGACGACGGTGGGGAGGACGAGCAGCAGGACGACGGCTGCGGCGGCGAGCCGCGCCGTTCGTCGGTCGGGGAGGTCGGGCATGGTGGAGGGTGTCAGGTGGGACGACTACGAGGGGCACCATCAGCTTTCTCCATTTGGGACGACCAGTCGATAGAATTCGGCCCTGGCTCAGCCGCCGTGGAGCCAGGTGAGGAGGCCGAGGCCGCCGAGGTCGGTCACGAGGAACGCCCCGATAGCTGACGGAAACGGCGCCAATCCGACGACGTCGGTCCCGAGTAGAAACACCCCGACGTACACCCCCGTGGCGACGGCACAGGCAGCCAGCACCCACAGGACCGCTGTCCACGTCTGGTCGTAGGCCGGCCAGTAGTTGTCGTACGCCGTGGGGACTCCGACGGCGAGGGTCACCAGCAGGAGGAAGTCGCCACCCATGGCCCTGCCTCCGACGGTCGCCTGGAAGGCGTAGGCTGCCGGAAGGGCGACGAGGATGGCCGTAAAGATGGTCAGATTCCGCTGGCTCGTCGCCCACTCTCGGAAGCGACTGGTCGAACTGGTGGAGGGCATTGGATCACGGTGGCTCCCGAATCGTGATAAACGTCCGGGCCGCCGCAGTCGCCGGTTCGGCCGCTGCCCTCACCGCTCCGGGGGTGACTGCCTCTCTGGCTCTGCTGGCCCGCCTCGCTGGTAGAGGTAGTACCCGCCGCCGAGGACGACGGCACCGCCACCGACGAGTTCAACTGGTAGTCCCGACCCACGATCGTAGTTGATGAGGCCGCTCTCGTCCCTACTCATCGGCACCAGTCGGAAGATCGTCTGTCCGTCCTCGCTCTCGAACAGGCCGATCTCCCACTCGTACAGCGTCGAACTGTCCACGTCGAACTGTTGCAGGTCGACTTCGAACCAGTCGCTCTCGGCCGGGAGGGCGAGTTCGGTGGTTTCCCTGTAGAAGTCTTCGTGCCAGTCACCCCGTTCCGTGACGGTGAACTCCCCGTACCAGTCCGACTCGACGCCCTCGGGACGACTCACGCGGAACGTCGAGCCCGACTGTTCTATCTCCCACACGTAGCTCGTTCCGAAGACGTGGCCGTCGCTCCGGTCGACGACGCTTCCGTCCGCAAGTAACTCCACCGCGAACGTCGCGAACACGGACCCCTCGAAAATCCCGCCGTCACCGGTCCATTCCCCATCGATCCGCGCCCGTTCGCTGGACCCGACTTCCGAGAGACTGATCGTGTCTTCCTCCAACTCGGCGGCAGTCAGCGAAAGCGTTAGCTCTCTCATCCGGTATTCGGCCGTGTCGGCGGCCGGATCGAACGTGATCGACTGGCCAGAATCCTCGTTGACGAGTCTGATAGCCCGCCCCGTCTCCCCACCGAAGCGAACGAAGTCGCCGTTCGTCGGTTCGACCTCTGCGAACATCGCGTTCTCGCCCGTCCCCTCCCCTTCGGAACTCGCCCTGATTCCGCCGCTGGAGAGTGTCACCTGGTCCGTCGCCGTTTTCGCCTCGCTCGAGTCGCCGCTTGCACTGACTGTCGTCGGCGTGGCCCCCGCCAGGAGTACTCCCGTTCCACCCACCGTCCGGAGGACCGACCGCCGCGAAACGCCCTCGTGCTCCATACTATCGCTCAATTCACATTACCTGGAAGAACGTTTCGACTCGGTTTCGATCGCTGGTCTGTCCCTCTCGTAGACTGTACCTCCCGTTCAAGTGGTGCTACTGGCAAGGCCAGGACGTGCCCCAGTCACGCACTGACGACGAGTCAGCGACCGGCGACGCATCGACAGCGACCGAGACCCAGAACCCCATCGCAGCGAATACCAGCGACGCGACCCATCCGGTTGCCTGGATAGACGCCGCCGGCGATGCGGTGGACGTCGCAGAGACGGCAGCCACCCTCGAACATCCGTACCTCGACGTCGCAGCCGGCACGCTGGCCGAGGTGGTCGGCCGGGAACTCGGCATGGACCAGGGTCGGGCCGCCGAGATGGCCGTCCCCTTCGTCGAGAAGCAGGCCCGCCGATTCCTCTAACGGTCGGCCTCGGCTTGCCGTCGGGTCCCGTCCCGCCGCCTCGGCCGAGCGTTCCCTCTCCAGGTCTGGTAAGAACATTGATCTCTCTTGCCGACTTTTGTTTTCACCTACCCTCGTTGGCATGTCGCCATGTCGAAGGCAGACATCACCCCCGCCGAAGCTGGATCGACTACCAACTGGAGTCTTCTCGCGAAGTTCGTCCCGTCGATCGCACTGACCCTCCTCTTCATCGCCTGGCTCGTGATGGGCCGCGGCAAGGGCGGGTCCGACTGACGGTCGGGATCGATCGCGACGCTCGTCGGCGTTGTTCGGCGGAAAAGTGGGCCGGCGCAGACGTCGAACGAGTCGAGACGTTCCGGGCGTCCGACCTCACTTCGTTCGGCCGTTCCGGGCTGCGACTCGCCGGCTCGAATCTACGCGAACCCGTTCATTCCCGGCAGACGCTCGTCGCTACCGCTCCTCGCGTTGCGTCGGGAAGAATGGGCCGGCGCAGATTCGAACTGCGGTTACGGCCACCCGAAGGCCGAAGGATACCAAGCTACCCCACCGGCCCGCAGTGGTAGCAGACGACGGAAGGCCCGGGCCGGGTTTAACGCTTCCGAAGGCGGCCCACATCCCGAGTCCGTCGCCGTGACTATCCGAAGACGCCGATGGCCATGTCCAGGCCGAACACGACCATCAGCCCGCCGACGATCCGGGTGACCCACAGGCGAGCCGCCGTCGGCTCGATACGGCCCTCTACGGGGCCGCCCCGCCGCTGACGGACGGCAAAGGCGGTCATCTCTCGGGGCTTGACGATGTTGAGCACACCGAGCGCGGCGAAGGCGAGGCCGAACAGTCGGAAGACGAGCAGGGTGCTCTGGAGGGGGACGAACGAGGACATCGGCAGCGGTTCGACGGCGTTCCGGGAAAGCGTTCCGACTACCTACCAGTGCTCGTAGCCGTCGGTGTCCAGCCAGTGGTGGGCGACGGTGATGGCCTGGTCGGCGTGGAGGCACTCCGGCCCGAGCGACACCTGCTCGTCGGCCAGGTCGTCCAGCAGCGCCGCCTCGTCGGCCCGGAAGTCCCGGTGGTCCGAGAGCACGAACACCGGGTCGTCGGGCGGGTCGACAGCTGCGGCGGCAGTGCCGTCCTCGTGGAGCTGGACCACCGTCCCGTCCTCGGCCACCCGCTCCAGCGTCGCTTCGGTCCCCATCCGGGTGAGTTCGACGCCAGGACTCGTTTCGACGGGGACGTGGCCGATGGCCTCTTCGCGCTCTTCGAGGGCCGCCCGGATTCGGGCTGCCGTCGAGCGCTCGTCGGGGTTGAGGTTCCGGACCGTCGCGCCGTCGACGCGGAGGGTGTAGGCGTCGCCCAGGACCAGGTGGACACGGACGTCGTCGCGGATGCCGTGGGACAGCAGGAGGGCGCTGGTGACCGAACGGGCCAGGAGGTCCAGTCGACCGGCACCGGGGAGGTCGTCGAGGGAGAAGTCGGGCGTCGTCGGCGCGTCGTGGCCGAGGACGACGAACTGGCGCATGTCCCTTCGATGGAGGAGGTCGGGTTTAGCTCCGTCGAACCGCCGGTTCTCACGGCCGCGGCAGCGAGTCACGGCCCGTCGTCGGTCTCCTCCAGCGGCCGAAGGCCCGTCGCGGCCAGGATACTCACGACGAGGAGCACGGCGATCAATGCCAGTGCGGCCAGTCCCAGCGGAGCGACGAGAAGCACGGCGAGGCGGTCCCCGAGGAAGATTCGCGTCGTCCCGCGAACCAGGAACGTCAGGAGGACGAGCCCGAAACACAGCAGGCTCAGTTCGACGAACCGGGACTGGTGCATGGACGTTCCTCGGGGCACGGCCGCTCAAAGCTTCGGGTCGACGACCGTTCGGTGACCGTAACGGCTATCGGGACACCCGCTGTTGGCCCCGGCTGTGCATCGCTGGCGTCGCGTCGGACTCGCCCTGCTGTTCGTGACGGCCGCGCTCGGGCTCTGTGTCGCCGGCGAGGCGACCTACGAGGACCGGTGGCCCTATCCGACTGCCGAATCAGTCGTCGAAGACTACGACCAGCACGTCGGCGAGCGTACGCTGTTGTTCGGCTCCGTCGAGGGCGTCGACGGGTCGACTGCGACGGTCCGAGTCGGTGGGGACGGCGGGACCTTCCTCGACCTGGCAGTAACGAACGTGCAGGCGTCGGTCGAACCGGGAGGGGCCGTCCAGGTCACCGGGACGCTCCAGCCCGGCCACCACCTCCGGGCGGACGACGTCGTCGTAATCAACGCGTCAGCCGAGGCCAAGCTGTGGAAGTACGCGGCGTCGCTAGTCGGCCTGCTCGTCTTTCTCGGGCTGTTCTTCCGGCACTGGCGGGTGAATCCCCGCGCCCTGGCGGTGGAGGGACGTGACGATGGCTGACCTGTTGACCCACGTTCTCGCGGCGCTCTGTCTCCTGACGGTCGCATCGTGGCGCGTCGAGTGGCTCGATACCCGATGGATTCCGGTGGGCGTGGGTGGCGTCGTCGTCCCGGACCTGGTGAAACTCCAACTGGTCGTCGACGCCGAAGTCGTGGAGACAGCTCTCGGCGTTCCCTTCAGATGGGGCTACCTCGGGACGCTCGGCGGCGTCGTGCTCGTCGCGGCCGCAGTGACGATGGCGTTCCGGCGACGGTGGTGGCTGCGAGTCTACGGCCTGCTGCTCGTCGGCGGGGGTTCGGCGCTCGTCCTCGACGGCCTCCGGGCCTACGCCGACGGCCGGGCTAGCTTCTGGCTGTTTCCCGTGCTTCCCGGCTACCGGCCGCCGACGCCCGGACTGTACGTCTCGTCGGATCCGGTGGTCCCGGCCCTGGCCGTCGCTGTGACGGCAATCGTCCTCGCCGTCGACCGGTGGGCCGTCGCGGACCCGACCTGGTGGTAGGCGATGGGACTACCAGGTCAGCCCCTCGTAGACGATGCCGTCACGCCGACCGACGACCCGCCGGCCGTCGACGACGACTGCGGGGTCGGCCATGGCGTCGAACTCCTCGTCGAGCGCCGCGAATTCGTCCCAGTCCGTGACGACCACGGCGCCGACCGCACCGTCGAGCGCCCCCTCCGGGCTCTCGGCGTACTCGACGTCGGGGAAGTGCTCGGCCATGTTCTCGGCAGCCACGGGGTCGTAGGCCACGACGTTGGCGCCACGGGCTTGCAACCCCTCGATAGTCGGAATCGCCCGGGAGTTCCGAACGTCGCCGGTTCCCGATTTGAACGCCAGGCCGAGGACGGCCACCCGTTCGTCCTCGACGTCGACGTGGCCGTCGAGCTCGTCGAGCAGCCGCTCTGGCTGGCGGTCGTTTACCGCCACGGCGGCCTCGAGCATCGCCGGATCGTAGTCGACCTCCCTGGCGGCCGCGATCAGTGCGGCGACGTCTTTCGGGAAACACGAGCCGCCCCACCCCACACCTGACCGGAGGAATCGCTCGCCGATGCGGTCGTCGAGGCCGATGGCCTCGGCCACTTCGTAGGCGTCTATCCCGTACTCCTTGCAGACGTTGCCGAGGTCGTTGATCAGGCTGACTTTGGCGGCGAGAAAGGCGTTGTTGGCGTACTTGATCATCTCGGCTTCGCGTCGGCCGGTTTCGACGACCGGTACGTCCTCCGCGAGGAGCGGGTCGTAGAGCTGGTGAAGCCTGGAAAGCGTCCGTTCGTCGCCGTCCGTCCCGAAGACGACCTTGTCCGGGTTCTGGAAGTCCGCGACGGCAGACCCCTCCCGCTGGAACTCCGGATTGACGGCGACAGCGAGGTCCTCGCCGGGAGACCGACCTGCCGCCTCGGCTATCAGAGGTTCGAGGTCGTCTTCGGTCGTCCCCGGGATGACGGTGCTCTTGGTGACGACGAGGTGGTAGCCGTCGGCGTCGGCCAGCGCCTCTCCGACGGATTCGGCCCCGGCCCGCATCGCCGAGAGGTCGATGCTGCCGTCGACGTTGCTCGGCGTCGGCAGCGCGAGCATCGTCAGGTCGGTGTCGGCGATGGCGCCGTAGTCGGTGGTTGCCGTGAGGCGGTCCCCGCCGTGGGTCCCGACCAGGTCGTCCAGCCCCGGTTCGTGAATCGGTGCCTCGCCCCGGTTGATTGCAGCGACGACGTCTTCATCTACGTCGATGGCCATCACCTCGTGGCCCACGTCGGCGAGACACGCTGCGACCGTGGTCCCAACGTACCCGCTCCCAACGATACTGACGTCCATTGCACCTTCGTTACGAGCAGTCCGTCTTGAGCCTTCGGCTCCCCCCATGTCTCTATCCGAACGTTCGCTTCGCTTTCAGAATCGACAGGCTACTGTATCAGGTAGGTGATTCTATACGAGCCATAACTTTATCCGTTTCTGGTCGCCTCTCACGTGTAATGAAAGCCGTCGTGCTTGCTGCAGGGAAAGGAACACGTCTGCGGCCATTGACTGAAGACAAACCGAAGGGGATGGTCGAGATAGCGGGAAAACCGATCTTGACACACTGTTTCGAGCAACTCGCCGCCCTCGGTGCGGACGAACTGATCGTGGTCGTCGGATACAAGAAAGAAGTCGTCATCAGCCACTACGACGACGAGTTCGAGGACATCCCGATCACCTACGCACACCAGCGAGAGGCCAACGGCATCGCCCACGCACTCCTCACTGTCGAAGACTACATCGACGACGACTTCATGCTGATGCTGGGGGACAACATCTTCGAGGCGAATCTGGAAGACGTCGTCACGCGTCAGCAGGAGGACCGCGCGGACGCCGCCTTCCTCGTCGAGGAGGTCTCCTGGGACGAGGCCGGGAGGTACGGCGTGTGTGACACGAACAAGTACGGCGAGATCACCGACGTCATCGAAAAGCCCGACGACCCGCCGACGAACCTCGTGATGACCGGGTTTTACACGTTTACGCCGGCCATCTTCCACGCCTGCCACCTCGTCCAGCCCTCGAACCGTGGCGAATACGAGATCAGCGAGGCCATCGACCTGCTGATCCGGTCGGGGCGGACCATCGACGCCATCCGTATGGACGGCTGGCGCATCGACGTCGGCTACCCCGAAGACCGGGACGAGGCCGAACGCCGGCTCGAAGCAGCTGACGCTGTGGACCCTGCCACCGACGGTCAGGTAACCGCCGAGGCGGATGGCGACAGTCTCGATACCTGATCAGTAGCGACGGCTGGGGCCGCCGGCTCACCGGACGAAGTACGTGTCTTCGTCGGTGACGAACCGTCCCAGGTCCGTCGTCTGGCGAAAGTCGGTCCGCTGTAGTTCCAGAAGGCTGTTCACGAGGCGCTCGGCGTCGCCGGTCTCCCACTCGTTCGGGTCCTTTATCGGGACGACGAGCCAGCCAGACCCGTGGATTTCGGTGCCGTGGAGCGCGTCCATCCCCCTGTGGATCGCGTCACCTCTCGCCGTGTACGTCGAGAGGACGTGGCGCGTGGCCCGGGCGCCGACTGGCAGCAGGACGTGGGCCGTAATGGCCCGGAGTTCCGCGTCGAAAAAGCGCTCCATGTCGGCGTATTCGGCCGCCGATGGCTCCGTCTCGCCGGGGTAACAGGCGTGGAGATACGAGAAGTACGTGCCGTCGACTTCGAGGTCTCCGTCCAGGCGCGATTCGACGAGGCCGGCGTCAGTCAGGGCTCCGAAGAAGGCTTCAGACCAGGGCATTCCCGTGAACGGAACGCGGTCTTCGAGTCCACCGTGGACGCCGGGATGGTCACCCACCACGTGGAAGTCGGCGTTGGCGTCGCCGTATCCAGGGACGAACTGCTCGCAGGGCGGTGAGAGCCCGAACGGGTTCCGAATCCGGTCCGTGACGTTGCGCACGTTCCCAGGGACGGCTGGCGGTCACATAGGGACCGCGGTTTTGGTCTGCCGTGGTGCTGGTTGCCCCCGTTCGGCAGACGTGACGCCGTTCGGTTACGGGCCGTGTTCGTGATTACAGCCGGGACAGATGGCATAGCCCAGGCCGTTGTAGCGGATGGCCGTGGAAATCAGCCGCTTTCCACAGGCCTCACACTGGATTCGGCTCCCCTCCACCTCTGTGTCGCGCGTTCGCTCTGTTGCCGCTGGTGTCATACCGGCAACTATCGGACTCCAGGTGGATAGTTAATATGAACGTAACGTCCGGAGCGCAGGGCAAGGTGCCCGTCCGCCGACTCCAGTCCAGGAGGCCCCCCATCCGACCGCTGCCACCCGAATTTAGTCCGATAACCTCGCCCTATTCAGCCGTAGGGCTTATGTTCTCTTATCAAAATATAGATGGTAATGGCCACAGGCTGGCGGTATCGGGTGGCGAGCGTCCTCGGGACAGCGTCACTGACGGGCCTGGCAGTGACCGTCGCCAATCGGCCGGTCGTCCAACACGCTTTCGCGAAGGTCCCGTTTTTCGGTAACCCGGCACCGGCGATCCTCGGCGAAAGCAAGGTGATGCTCGCTATCTGGACCGCCGTGTTCGTCATGCTCGGCGCGATGTGGCCGCTGTTCAAGCCCCGGCCGCGGCGGATTCTCGACACGATCATGTTAACCCAGAAGCGCGTCCTCCTGGGGATGGTCGCCCTGGCCGCGCTGGGATATTTCAAGTACAGCCACCGCATTCCCCGGAGCACGCTGATGCTGGCGACCGTCGTGTTGTTGGCGCTGCTCCCGGCCTGGCACCTCGCGATTCGCCGGCGACCCCAGGGCGAGTCGCGGGCGATCATCGTCGGCGACGACCCGGAGGCCATGGACGCACTGCTCGCCGAGTCTGACCTGCCTGTCTTGGGGTTCGTCTCGCCGCCCAGTCCCTACGAACGCGATGTCGAACCGCCGACTATCGGCGTCTCCGACGGCGGGATTCCCATTGGCGGCCGGATGCAGGAACTCCCCTGCCTGGGCGGCCTCTCCCGGCTGGATGACGTCCTCGTCGAACACGACATCGATACCGCGCTCCTGGCCTTCGGTAGCTCCGACCGGGCTGAATTCTTCGGCACGCTAGCAACCTGTCACGAACACGGGGTGACGGTGAAAGCTCACCGGGACCACGCCGACAGCGTACTGATTGCGGATTCCGTGACCGGCGGCGACGTCGTCGATATCGACCTCGAACCCTGGGACTGGCAGACGCTTGTCGCCAAGCGGATCTTCGACGCGCTATTCGCGCTCTCCGGATTGATTTTGCTATCGCCGGTAATGGCCGCGGTCGCGGTCGCCATCAAACTCGACAGTGCCGGGCCGGTGTTGTACGAACAGGAACGCACCGCGGAGTTCGGCGAGCGCTTTACGGTCTACAAGTTCCGGAGCATGCGAATCGAGGGGGAATCGGCGGAACCCGGCGAGGAGACGGAGCGCGTGACGATGGTCGGCCGGTTCATCCGCGACACCCACCTCGACGAGATCCCGCAGCTCTGGTCGATCCTGGTCGGCGACATGAGCGTCGTCGGCCCTCGTGCTGCGTGGACTGACGAGGAGCTACTCCTCGAGGAGGAAGTGGCGTCGTGGAGCCAGCGCTGGTTCGTCAAACCGGGACTTACCGGCCTCGCCCAGATCAACAACGCCTCGAGCGAACGACCTCTTGAGAAGCTCCGCTACGACATCGAGTACGTCCGCCAGCAGTCGTTCTGGCTCGACCTGAAGATCGTCGTCCGGCAGTTCTGGCTCGTCGCGACAGACCTGGTAGGATACGACGAGTGACCCGAGCGATGCCCGGCGTCCAGCGACTTTTTACCGTTGCACCCTCGTGAGAGGACATGGACGTACTCGTGACGGGTGGCGCCGGATTTATCGGCGGCCACCTCGCCGAACGGTTTCTGCGCCACGGCTACGACGTGACTGTGCTCGATTCGATGCACCCGTACTACGACCTCCGGCTGAAAGAACACACTGTCGGGGTCCACCGGGAGATGGCTGCGGCCGAAGGCCGTGCCTACGAGTTCGTCGAGGCAGATGTCCGCGACGCCGACACCGTCGATTCCCTCGTCGCCGACGCCGACTACGTCTTCCACCAGGCGGCCCGGACGGGCGTCCGGGACAGCGTCGACGAGCCCCGGACATACGACGAGGTCAACGTCGACGGCACGCTGAACCTTCTAGACGCCGCCCGAACCCACGGCGTCGAGCGGTTCGTGCTCGCTTCGTCGTCGTCGGTCTACGGCGGCCACCAAGAGTACATCCCCTTCGCCGAGACCGACCCGACGCTGCCGGTCAGTCCCTACGGCGCGTCGAAACTCGCCGCCGAACGCTACGGGATGGCCTACGGCGAGGTGTACGACGTGCCGACCGTCGCCCTCCGGTACTTCACCGTCTATGGCCCCCGGATGCGACCCAACATGGCCATCTCGAACTTCGTCTCGCGGTGCGCCAACGGCGAGCCCCCGGTCGTCTACGGCGACGGCAGCCAGACGCGAGACTTTACCTACATCGACGACGTGGTCGGCGCGAACTGCAAGCTGCTGGAGACCGATGTCGCCGACGGGAACGTCCTCAACGTCGGCAGCACCGACAACATCTCGATCCTGACGCTCGCCGAAGTCGTCCGCGATCGACTGGCACCCGACCTCGACGTCGAGTTCGCCGACCGGTTCGAGGCGGACGCCGAACACACCCACGCCGACGTCTCGAACGCCCGGGACGTCCTCGACTACGACCCGGACTACACCATCCGGGAGGGCGTCGACGCGTTCGTCGATTGGTACCTGGACAATCGCGAGTGGTACGAACCGCTAGTGCTGGCGTCCTGAGCGTCTCCTCGCGTCCGCCACTCTCCAGGCCAGGACGAAGAAGTATTTACACTCGGCCCGTCTGGATGCCGGCATAATGAGTGCTGTCCGGGATACGCTCGACTCGCTCCTCTCGGACGACCCGTCGCTGGCCGACGACCTCGAGGCGCTGCTCGCCGTCGACGACCGGCAGGACACCTGGACGTTCGACGACGTCCCGCTCGATTCGGGGACCTTCGGCGAGTTGGTGTCCCGGGGCGTCGTCGAGAAGGTCGAGGGCGAGTACCGACTGGCCGACGCCGACGCCGTGCGTCGGACCCTCGGTGGCGAGCCTGCCGAGCCCAGCGATGGCGGGCCTTCGGAGGGATCCGGGTTCGGCGTCTCGCTGCCATCGGTCGAACGCCGACTCGTCCTCGCCCTCGGCGGCCTCGTCCTCTCGGTGGCACTGTTCCGGTCGGTCTTTGCCTTCCCCAGCGTCTTCCGCGACGGTCACGTCGTCCTGGCGAGCAACGACCCGTACTACTACCGCTACCTGGTCGAGACCTTGCATAGCAGTCCCGGTATGACCCTTTCCTCGCTCCCCCCCACCGTCAGCAAGGGCGAACCCTTGTTCGTCGCGACGCTCTGGCTCGCGAGCGCCGTCCTCGGTGGATCGGACGCCGTCGTCGGCTGGGTACTGGCCTGGTATCCCGTCGTCACGGCGATGGCGACGGCCCTGCTGGTGTATCCCCTTGCCGTCCGGGTGACCGACGACCGACGGGTCGGCCTGGCGGCCGTCGCGATGCTGGCCGTCCTGCCGGCCCACGCCTTCCGGACGAGCCTCGGCTTCGCCGACCACCACGCCTTCGACTTCTTCTGGCTGGCCCTGACGATGCTCGCCCTCTATCTCGTCGTGACCCACAGCGGGACGCTCCGCGTTCGCCGGACCTGGGGACGGGCCGTGCTCCTGGGGGTGGCTGTCGCCGGCCAGGTGCTAGCTTGGGAGGCGGGACCGTTGCTCGTCGTCCCGGTTGGCGTCACAGTTGTCGCGCTCCTTCTCCTCGACGCCCGTGACGGCCGGTCGGTGCTGCCCTGGGCGCTCTCCCTCCTGGTGGGGCTCGGCCTGGCGACGGTGCTGACCGTCGGTGCGCACGTCCTCCTCAACTGGCACACCACGACGGTCGTCCTGTCGCCGCTGTTGTTGCTGGCCTCACTGGGACTGCTCGTGGCCGTCGTTTCAGGGGCAGCGAAACGCGACGTCGGCTGGCGAGTCACCGCCGGGGCGGTCGGGGCGGCGACCCTCGCCACGCTGGTCGGCGTCCGACTGCTACTGCCCCAGTACTGGCGCGAGGCGATGGAGGAACTGGGCCGGCTCGGTGCACGGCGGGACATCATCGAGACGCGCTCGCTGCTGGACGCCGACACCGGCGCCTGGCTGCTGCTGTTCGGCTTCCTCCTGTTCGTCGCGCTGGCCTACCTGGGCTGGGCGACCTACCGGGTCTACCGGGGCGACCGCCGGTGGACGCTCCCGGTCTGTTACGCCTGGTCACTGCTCGCCCTGACGGTCCTGCAGATTCGCTTCGGCGGCCAGGCGTCGATCGCCCTCGCTCCCTTCGCCGGCCTCGGCTTCGTCCACCTGGCGAGCCGCATCGACGTCGTCGAACCGCCGGCGCCCTTCCGGGCGGCCGACAGCGATGGCCGGTCGGTCGGCCCTGACGGGTCCACGGAGGAGGATCGCTCGGTCGTCGACTTCGCCTGGCCGAACCGGACACAAGCCTCGTACCTCCTGGCACTGTTCGTCCTGCTAGCTGGATTGAGCGTGGTCCAGATCCCGATCAAGACGAGTCAGATCGTCATCGAGGACGACACCTACGAGACGGCGTCCTGGCTGTCGGACTACGACGCCGACGTGGAGGGCGACGACTACGTCCTGAGCGAGTGGGGCCGCAATCGTGTCTACAACTACTTCGTCAGCGGCCAGTCCCAGTCCTACGCCTTCGCCAGGGACAACTACGTCCCGTTCATGGCGGCAGTCGGGAACGAGAGCCAGTGGTACGACCGTATCCGCCACCGGATCGGCTACGTCGTTGCCGGCGACCAGTGGCCGTCGCGCACCATCGGCAACCGTCTCCGGGCGAACTACGGCAGCAAGACGTCCGACGCTCCGGCGCTGGAACACTACCGGGCCGTACACGAGACGGCCAACGGCGACTACACCGTCTTCGACGTCGTCCCCGGCGCAGTCATCACCGGCGAGAGCCAGCCCAACTCGACGTTCACGACCAGCGTCGAGGCGTCCGTCGGCGACAAGACGGTCACCTACGAAAAGTCCGTCGACGTGAACCGGTTCGGGGTGTACGAGACCGTGGTTCCCTACGCCGGGACGTACCAGCTCGGTGACCAGACCGCGAGCGTCAGCGTCCGGAACGTCACTGCCGGCGGCGTCGTCTCGTCGTTCGAAGGCCCCGGCATCGCGGCGTGGTCGTTCGACGAAGGCGAGGGGAAGCGAGCGTTCGACCGGAGCGGCGGCTTCCACGCGAGGCTGGTCAACGCCTCGTGGACCGACGGCGCCGAGGGCTCGGCCGTCTCGTTCCCCGTCGACGGGGGTCGAGTTGCCGTCAACCGGTTCGATGGCCCCGAGGAGACGTTCACGGTGGCGACGTGGATTCGGCCAGACCGCTTGCCCGAGAAGTACGAGGTACTGCTTCGGACCGGGAGCGCCGCGCCGCTCATCCTGGAGTCCTCTGGGCGCCTCTCCTACCGCGTCCCGGGAGTCAACGACTCGCGGCTGGTCTCGAACCCGCTCCCGACAGATCGCTGGACGCACGTCGCACTGACTTTCGACGGCACGACCAAACGGCTCTACGTCGATGGTTCGCTGGTGAGGTCACAGGAGGTTCAGGACGCCGGCTCCGTGGCGTTCGGGAATCGGATGAGCATCGGTGGGAATTACAACATAGGCGGGCAGTCCTTCGATGGTGCCGTGGACGAGTTCAGGGTGTACGACTACGCACTCGGAGACGAAGAGATTTCGTCGCTCGCCGCGGCCGGAGCAGCAGAGAACGGTTCGTAGGGTCGCGGTTGCCGGTCGGTGGGGTCGTCGGCTCCCGAAATCGGCTGCTCACTCACTGCCGTCTGCGTATCGGCCCGCCAGGACTTCCACGACCCGCTCCCCCGTCGTCCCGTCGCCGTAGAGGTCGAGATGCCCGGTCATCGCGGACCGCGTTGAGGGGTCGTCGTACACCGCCGCCAGTCGCGCCGCCAGGCTGGCGGGTTCGAGCAGTTCGTTGACGCCAGCATCGACGGTTTCGGGCCGTTCGGTGTTCGGCCGGACGGTGAGACACGGGACTTCGAGGATGGATGCCTCCTCCTGGATACCGCCGGAGTCGGTGACGACGACCCGGGCGTCGTCGAGTAGGGCCAGGAAGTCGAGATAATCCAGGGGATCGGTGAGGAGGAGTGACCCGTCGGGCTCGAACGCGAGGTCCTCGAGCGCCGCAGCCGTCCGGGGATGGGCCGGGAAGACGACCGGGAACGACTGGTCGTCGAGTGCCCGAACGACCGTTTCCAGTCGGTCGGCGTCGTCGGTGTTTCGGGGTCGATGTATCGTCGCTACGGCGTACTCGTCGGCAGTCAGGCCGAAGCGGTCGTGGACGGACGAGTGCTCGGCGGCGATGGTGGCGTGGTCCCGACAGGCGTCGACGATGGTGTTGCCGACCATGTGGACGGTATCCGAGACGCCCTCGGCAGCCAGGTTGTCGACGGCCGTGTCGGTCGGGGCGAACGCGACGTCGGCCAGCTGGTCGGCGACGACGCGGTTGACCTCCTCGGGCATCTCCCGGTCGAAACTCCGGATGCCGGCCTCGAGGTGGACGAACTCCGGTGCGGTCTTGCTCGTCGCGAGGGCCGCCGAGAGGACGGCGTTTGTGTCGCCCAGCGCCAGAACGGCCGTCGGCTCTGTCCGGGAGATCTCGTCTTCGATGCCCTGGATACCGGCAGCGGTCTGCTCGCCTTGTGTCCCGCTCCCGATGTCGAGCGAGGCGTCCGGCCGAGGCAGGCCGAGATTCTCGAAGAAGACGCCGCTGAGTTCCTCGTCGTAGTGCTGGTCGGTGTGCAGCAGCCGGAACGACAGGTCGTCCCGGGTTTCAAGGGCCCGGACGACCGGCGCGAGTTTGATGATCTCCGGTCGCGTTCCCAGGACGACCAGGAGTTCCGGCGGCGACGCGGCCATGCTCGGATCGGTGTTGTCGTCCATGCGAATGAAGGTTTACTCTCGGCGGTCGCCGGCCAGGACGGTGGCGACCCGTTCGGCTAGCACTGGCCAGCGGTGTTCGCTGTCGACGTAGGCGACACCGTTCCTGCCCATCTCTCTGGCTCGGTCCGGCTCCGTCACGAGCGTTTCGACGGCCTCGGCGACGGCTTCCGGCTCGTTGTCCACGGCGATACCCGCGTCGGCCTCCGCAGTGATGCGGTCTATCTCCCGGAGGCTGCTGGCGACGTACGGCGTCCCGACGGCCATGCTCTCGAGGAGTTTGTTCGGTCTGGCGTAGTCCAGTTGATGTTGCTGCTTCAGCGGGACGAGGCTCGCGGCGGCGTTCGTAAGGATTCCAGGGATCTGTTCTCTCGGGACGACGCCACGGAAGGTGACGCGGTCGTCGAGACCTTGCTCCCGACAGAACGTCTCGAGTTCGTCGCGGCGCTTGCCCGTCCCGACCAGTTCGAGATTCGCGACGCCCTCCAGGTGTTCGAAGGCAGCGATAAACGGTCGAAGGGCATGTGCCTCACCCATGTTGCCGGTGTAGACCACCGTGTCGCTTCGCTCGGCGTCGGCCTGTGGTGTGAACAGGTCGGCGTCGACGCCGAACGGGACGAGCGTGAAGCGGTCGCGGTCCACGTCGTGTTTTTCGACGTAGTGCTGGGCCATCGTTTCCGTGATGACGAAGACGTGTTCGGACCGGCGGATGGCCCACCGTTCGAGCGTCGAGATGACGCGATACTCCAGCGAGCCGGGCTCGACGTAGCCGATGTCTTCGGCGTTGTCCAGCCAGAGGTCGAAGACGTCAGGATACCAGTCGAGTCCGACGAAACTCCCGACGATACCCGGCAGGAACGTCGTGTGGGGAGCCGAGACGGTGACGATACTGTCGTACTTCCACCAGGTGAAGAGGACGTACAGGCTGGCGAAGATCGAGAAGAGAACGTAGTTCAGGACCCGCCCCAGGTTGGACTCCTCGGAGGTAGCGTCGCCCCGGGGCTGGTACGACCAGAGGCGCGTGACGGACACGCCGTCGATTTCGGTGCGCTCGATGGGGCGCCAGGACCGGTCGAACTCGCCGTAGGGGAACGCCGGAGGCGGACAGACGACCCGCACCTCGTGGCCGTCGGGAAACGACTCGGCCAGCTGTTTCCAACGATGGGCGCCGCCCAGCGATTCGGGCGGGAAGTACTGCGAGACGACGAGCGTCCGGTGGTCGGTCATTCGATCGGTTCGGTGGGCCGCAGCGGTGCGTCGCCGCCGAACTGGAGCACCTCGACGCCCCGGTCGGAGAGCCACTGACGGGCGTCGCCGATTTCGTCGACGGTTTCGTCGTGGGCGACGAGCTGGACGATCACGTCGGGAGCCTCGGCGTCGACCAGCGTGCGGAGGTCGTCGTAGCCGCGACCCCGAACGAACCGGTCGTAGTGGGCCACCGAGTAGCCGTCGAGTCGCAGGTCGTCGACGATCTGTTCGGCCGGGCTGTTGCGCTGGTCGTCCGTGTTGGGCTTGTAGGAGGCGCCGAGTGCGAGCAGTTTTGGCTCAGCGTAGTCGGCGACGGCACGGCGAATTCGCCTGGCTGCCAGGTCCGGCATCATGTCGTTGATCCGCCGGGCGGTAGTGATGAGGTTGGTGTGCTCGGGGTCGACCTCGTCGAGGAACCACGGGTCGACCGGCAGGCAGTGCCCGCCGACGCCGATGCCGGGGTCGAGGATATCGACCCGTGGATGGTTGTTGGCGAGGTCGATGACGGCCTTCGCGTTGATGCCGAGTTCCCGGCCGATGAGGGCGAACTCGTTGGCGATGGCGACGTTGATGTCCCGGTAGGTGTTCTCCATCAGCTTGCACAGTTCGGCCGAGAGCAGGTCGGTCGTGAACACCTCGCCTTCGAGGAACGGTTCGTAGAGAGCGCCAGCGGCCTCGGCACAGGCCGGCGTCGCCCCGCCGATGATCCGGTCGTTGTGGACGATTTCCTCGAAGACGTTCCCGGGGAGGATGCGTTCCGGCGAGTGAGCCAGGTGGACGTCCTCTCCGGGTTCGAAGCCGGCGTCGCGGAGTTGCTCGGCGATCACAGTTTGAGACGTTCGCGGCGGGATCGTCGACTCGACGTTGACGAGGTCCCCGTCGGTGAGGTGGGGGACGATCGAGTCGATGGCGGCTTCGACGTGCGAGAGGTCGGGGCTCTTCTCCGGGTCGGTTAGCGGCGTCGGCACCGAGATGACGAACGCGTCACCCTCCTCCGGCGTCGTCTGGGCGATCAGGTGCTCCTGGACAGTGTCGTCCTGGAGGTACTCGTTCAGGTCGTCCTCGTCGAGGTTGAGCGTCCCGTCGTTGATGGCCCGTGTCAGGTTCTCGTCGATGTCGACGCCGACGACTTCGATTTCGTTGGCGGCCAGTTGGAGCGCCAGCGGCAGGCCGATGAAGCCGGTGCCCACGACGACGACTTTGTCGTACTCAGACATCGTAGTAGTCTCGCATCCACTCGATCGTCTCCGGGATCCCCTCCTCGAGTGGCGTGCTGGGGTCGTGGTCGAGGTCGCGCTTTGCCCGCTCGATGCTCGCCTTCTTGTTCAGCGTGTTGTGCTCCTCGCGGCCCCGGTACTCGACGAGCGAGTCGTCCTTGTCGAGGTAGTCGAGGATCAGGTCGGACAGCTCCGCGATGTTCCGGTAGTCCGTGCTGGCGATGTTGTACACCTCGCCGGGCCGGAAGTTGTCGACGACGTTCGCCAGGGTGTCGACCGTGTCGCCGACGTAGGTGAACGACCGGTGGTGGTCGTCGTAGACGTGGTACGGTTCGTCGTGCAGCGCCCGGTAGCAGAACTTCGCGACGACGCTGCGATACTCGCTGTACTTCTCGCCGGGACCGTAGGTGTTGAACAGCCGAACCCGGACCGTCTCGGTGCCGTAGCGGTCCGCCGCGTTGAGGACCTGCATCTCGTTGACCCACTTCGAGATGGCGTAGTCGTTGAGCTGCCGGACCGACTGTTCGTGGGGGACCGACTCCTCCATCACGCCGTCGTAGTCGCCGTACACCTCGCTCGACGAGGAAAAGACCAGGCGAAAGCCGTGGTCTCGCTGGAGGCGGAGGACGTTCTTCGTCCCGACGGCGTTGGACTGCCACATCGTCTCGTAGAAGTCCTCGCCGTTCTTTCGCCCGAACTCTGCCCCGAGGTGGTAGACGTAGTCGAACGAGCGGTCTTCGAAGATGCGGGCGAGCTGGCGGTACTCGGCGACGTCGACGCGGTAGTACCGGTCGCGCTCGCTCCAGGGCAGGTCGGCGACCCAGACGTCGTGTCCACGGGATTCGAGCTCCGAAACGAGTGGAGAGCCGACGGCGCCGAGGCCGCCGGTGACGAGAATATCGGCCATTGTAGGCTTCTGGACGCAGAGGTATGATTATCTTTCCCTTCTATAGGAGGTTCTTACCCGACCGAGACCGCAGGACACGCCGGCGACGGCTTGCCTACGATTCTGCCTCGAGGCTTCGGTAGAGTTCGAGGTGTCGCTCGACACAGGCGTCGAGGGAAAAGACGGCTTCGACACGCTGGCGGGCGTTTTTGGCCCGGCGCTGGCGTTCGTCGGGATCGGCGAGCGCAGCGGCGATGGCGTTTGCCAGTGCCGCGTCGTCCTCCGGTGGGACGGTCCAGCCGTGGTCGTCGTCCGGAAGCTGCTCCGGGACGCCCCCGACGGCCGTCGCGACGACCGGCGCCTCCATAGCCATCGCCTCGAGAACGACGATCGGACAGGCCTCGGCGACCGACGGCAGGACGAAGACGTCGAACAGCGCGAGGAGTTCGGGGATGTCATCGCGAAACCCCACGAAGTGGACCACGTCGTCGAGGCCGAGGTCCGACCGGAGGTCCTGGAGGCGCTGGAAGTAGGCTTGCCGCGATTCGAGCGGGGCGCCGACGATGGGAACCGCGATTTCGTGGTCACCGTCCCGAACGAGCCGCGAGACGGCCCGGAGGAGGTACTCGTGGCCCTTGATGGGATTGACGTTACCGACGGTCCCGACGACGGGGACGTCGGGCGGGAGCCCGAGGTCGTCTCTGAGTGCTTTCTCGTCGACGGTCACCGCGTCGGGGTCGAACGTAGCCAGGTCGACCGGCGCGTAGATGGTCCGGGAGGCGACGCCGGGGCCGAAGAAGTAGTCGTGGACCGCGTCGGCGGCGACGACTACTTCATCTGCCCAGCGTTTCCCGAGCCAGGCTGCAATCTGCTTGACGGGAGTCGGCGTGAGCGTGTCGTTGAAGTGCCACGCGAGGGGCACCTCGCTCCCGGCCGTGGCCATCGCCGTCTGGAAGTTCACGGCCATGTTGGCGTGGACCGCGTCGACGTCGGCGTCCCAGATGACTTCTCGGATTCCGGTGACACAGGGGCGAAAGCCCCGGAGAAAGCGGAAATTTCCCCGGATCCGTGTCGGTGGGCGGATCCGGTCGAGGTCGACGCGATGTGTCTGGAAGCCCTCGTCGGTTGCAGCCCCGGCGAATGCGTCGTCCCCAGTTGGGACGAGAAACGCCGTCT
>CAZGAX010000002.1:0-72970 GCA_964523745.1 uncultured Halobacteriales archaeon
ACCTCCACGACCTGATGCGCGTCGGCGACCTCAACAACACCGCCGTCGTCGTCACGAACCAGGTCGCCTCGAACCCCGATTCGTTCTTCGGCGACCCGACCCAGCCCATCGGCGGCAACATCCTCGGTCACACCTCGACGTTCCGGCTCTACCTGCGCAAGTCCAAGGGCGACAAGCGAATCGTCCGCCTGGTCGACGCGCCGAACCTCCCCGACGGCGAGGCCGTCATGCGCATCGAAGAGGGCGGTCTCAAGCCCGAGTAGGAATCCGTACCGATTCCGGTACCTCGACCCCGACGCCGGCCCGGGTTTTCACCGACCTGACGTGTGTCTGACGGGGCACGGTGAAACTGTCCGTTCGAGAAGTAAACCGCCAGACGGTGTCGGGTGTCGAGCCGAAACGAGCGGGTTGTAGATTGCCGCCGGCGCGTGAAAACCGGTCCAACAGGCGAGAGGTCCGCCGCCGTCCGGCGACCGCGGCCGCTGACCCGACCGGCGAACGGGGGTGGTTACACCGGTGTAACGGAAACCACTTTGCCACCGCGCAGCAAGGATCGGGACATGACAAAGCGCCAGGTGTCGCTGCCGCCTGCGGCCGAGGCAGGCGTCGAGAAGTTCATCACCGAGGTCGACGAACGCCTGTCGAGCGACGAGGAAACCTGCGACGTCGTGACGGACGTCCTGGTCGACCTGTTCGGCGACCGCGAGGCCTACGAGCGCTGGCAGTCCGGCGGCGAGGTTACGCCCGCCGAGCGAGTCCGGCTGCAGGGGTATGACCCCTGTAATTCGACGCTGGAGAGCGAGTACTACGCGGAAGTCGAGGCCATGGACGAGAACTTTCAGGAGTCGAAATACCTCCAGTGGCTCTGGCGGCAGTTCGACGCGACGCCGATGGCCGACAACGTCGCCTTCACCCTGCGGTTCCGGAGCATGCTCGCCAAGCACCTCTTTGCCGAGTGTGGGGACAACTGCCGATTCTTCAAGGGCATCTCGATGACCTACGGTCACAACATCGAAGTCGGCGACAACGTCGTGATCCACGACGACGTCCACCTCGACGACCGTGGAAAGTTGACCATCGGCGACCGGGTGTCGATCTCCGACGACGCTCACGTCTACTCCCACGACCACGACGTCGTCGACCAGACCGCCGTCGACAACTACCACACGATCATCGAGGACGACGCCCGGGTCACCTACGATACGATGGTCCGTGCGGGAGTGAGGATCGGTGAGAACTCCATCCTGGCCGCCAAGTCCATCGCCCAGAACGACGTCCCGGCCCACCACGTCGCGGCCGGCAGTCCCGCTAAATCCATCGCCATCAAGCCCGGCTGGGAATCCGTCGCCGAACCCCTCGAAGACGCAAACGTCGACCGACGGGAAGAGCGAAGGGTCGAGTACGACAAACCCGATTCGCTCGACGTCTTCGACGAGTTCCAGCGGGACCTGGCCCCGCCGGACGAATGACCCTGCGGAGAGAGATGTCGGGCCGACCGCCGGACGACACCGGGACCGAACATCCAAGTAGCGTGCCAACCAATAACACAGTATGGAGCCGTGGGCCTGGCTGGCCGCCTACCTCGTCGGCTTCGCCTTCCTCCAGTTGCTACTGTACCGGTACTTCCGCGAGGAGACGTCGGGGCAGGAGCGCACAGGAGCCGGCCCCGAAGGGTCGGCGCCCCGTGCCACAGAACCGGCGCGTCCCCGGCCGGACGGCGGGTCGAAATCCCGTAGCGAGAGCGACGTCTACTGCAAGCACTGCGGCGCCCGGAACGACCGCGACCCGGCATACACGTTCTGCCGGGAGTGTGCCAACCCCCTCCGGTGACCGGCGGGTCCCCACCCGATGAGCCCCGTGCGAGCCGCGCGGCCGACCAGCGGGAGGCCGACGGGATGAGCGAGCGGGGAGAGGGAGATTCGAACGACGTGAGAATCTCCGAGGACACGAACGGCGAAGCCGTGAGCGCGGTGAGTGAAACGAGCGACCCGCGAGCCGTGGCTATCAACGTCGGCGCCAACACGAACGAACCGGGGTTCCGGGGGCCTATTCACCCGGACGGTCGGTTCGACTACCTGCCGATCCCCGAGTCCGGCGAAACCGGCGAACCGGTGCCGACCTACGGTGACCTCGCACCCGGCATCGACGTCACGATCCCCGAGGACGTCTGTGACGTGCCGGTCCACCTCGACCCCGAGTTTCCGGAGTACCCTCGCTGTGAGCGCTACACCTACGGCGACGAGCACGGCGTCAAGGCCCGACCGCTCGCGGACCTCTCGGCGGGCGACTACGTCTACTTCTACGCCACGCTGTCGGTGGCCGACCCCGCCGACTGGCTGGCGCCCTCGTGGGGTGCGTTCGTCATCGGCCACTTCCGACTGGAGCGCGACCCGGTGACGGCCGAGGACTGGGCAACCCTCGACGACGCCGAGCGCGAGCCGTTCGGCAACAACGCCCACGTCAAGCGGGACCCGGTCGACGCCGAAGTGTTCCTGCTGGGCGACCCGAACGAATCGGCGCTGTACGACCGGGCCTACCCGCTGAGCACGCCGGCGGGTGGCACGGAAGCGAACGAACTCGTCACCGAATTATCGAACGATTCAGGTAAGGGGCCCTGGTGGCGCCGCCCCCTCAGGTTCGAGGCCGACGCAGCGTCGCGGTTCCACGACAGGATTCGAGACGAACCCCATCCGGCCGAGAGTTATCAGCGCTGAGAACAGGGCGCAAAGGACTATAGGTCGATGCGTTGACGAACGGGATATGCGCGTTTCGAGCGGGGTCCCTGGCTTCGACGACCTGGTCGAGGGAGGCCTGCTGAGCGACCGACTCTACGTCGTTTCTGGCCCTCCTGGAAGCGGCAAGACGACTTACTGCTCGCAGTTCATCACGCAGGGCGCAAAGCAGGGTGAAGAGTGTCTGTACGTCACGATGCACGAGACCAAGGACGAACTGGCCGAGGACATGTCGGGCTACGAGTTCGGGTTCGACCGGGCCATCAAGTCCGACGCCGTCCAGTTCCTGAACCTCGTGACGGAGTCAGGCAAGCGGACCATCACCCAGTTCGGCACCGAGGGTGGTCTCACCAACCGGCTCCGGGCCTACATCGAATCCAACGACATCGACCGGGCGGTCATCGACTCGACGATGCTCCTCCAGCACTTCTTCTCGGACATGTCCGACGAGATCACGGGCTTTCTCTCGGCGCTCAAGCAGACCGACGCCACCATCCTCCTGATCTCGGAGATGACCGACCCGACGAGCTACTCCGACGAACACTACCTGGCACACGGCGTCATCTTCTTCCACAACTTCCTGGATTCGGGCGGGATGACGCGCGGCGTCCAGGTCATCAAGATGCGCGGGACGGCCATCGACTGTGACATCCGGGAGATAACCTTCTCGGACCAGGGCCTGCGCGTCCACCCGGACCGGAAGGTCCAGGGATAGCATGAGCAAGTACGAGGCCGCCTACGGCACCGACTGGGACTCACTCGACAAGGACGAGGCCATCGACCGGGCCTACGCCCTCGGCGTGGCGGCCTCGCTGGGCGAGTACCACCCCGAGGAACTCGAGGCCATCCGCGAGGAGATGGACACGGCTTACAACAAGAGCGTCGTCGACCTCGCCTTCGAGGAGGGGAAAAACGAGGGCCGGGAGGCCAGACCGGCCGGCGACGACGAGGGGGCCGTCTGGTCCGAACTGGTGGAAGGTGAGACGGTTACTGTCGACGAAGACGACCTGCCGACGGGTGGTCGGGATGGGTTGCCCGACGCCATCGACAAGATGGAGGCGCTGGACCGCCCCAAGATGGACAAGAACGAAGCTGTCGAGCGGCCCGAGTTTCTCGAAAAGGATTAGGAAATTCAGGGAGAGAAGACAGGAGAGGCCACTCCAGCCGTAGTGGCTACGGCGCGGGTGCCATCGATTATCCCACGCGTTTCTCCATGACGATTTCGTCGTACTCCCGGTACTCGAGCGGGTAGTCGCAGGTCCGCTCGTAGCCCCGGTCCCGGTAGAGGGCGGGCAGATAGGGATGCTCGGGCGGCGTCGTCAGCCAGACGCGCTCGTGGCCCCATTCCATGACCGCGTCCTCGACGTAGTCGAGCAGTTGACTCCCGATTCCGCGCCCCTTCCAGTCTTCGTGGACGCCCAGCCGGCTGAGTTTCACGCGCTCGGGGTCGGTCTCCTCGAGACGAACGCCACCCACGACGTTGCCGTCCACTTCGGCAACGAACACGCGGCAGTCCCGGATCCAGTCGGCTACCTCGTCCTCGGTCACGGACTCGGCCGTCGCCGGAAACCCCAGGTCGCGGTTCTCACGGTAGGCACTCCGGTAGACGGACGCGAGCGAATCGGCGTCTTCGTTCCTCGCAGACCGGATCTCGGGTACCGCCATCTCCGTCCTATCCCTCGCCAACGAGTTGCTCCTCGTCGGCCCACTCCTCCTCGCGAAGTTCGAACTTCTGGACCTTCCCGGTCGAGGTCTTGGGCAAGTCCTCGACGAACTCCACCCGGCGGACTGCCTTGTAGTTCGCCAGGTGCTCCTTCGTGAACGCCGTGATCTCCTCGGCGGTCATTCCGGGCTCGTCCGGATCGTCGTTTTTCGGCACGACGAAGGCCTTTGGCGTCTCGCCCCACTCCTCGCTGGGAGAGGGGATGACCGCGACTTCCTTGACCTCGGGGTGCTCGTAGAGGACGTCCTCGAGCTGGAGCGTGGAGATGTTCTCCCCGCCGGAGACGATGATGTCTTTCTTCCTGTCCTTGATGCGGATCATCCCCCGTTCGTTCAGGCTCGCCAGGTCGCCGGTGTGGAACCAGCCCGGTCGGCGGGCGTTGAAGGCTTCCTCGGTCTCCTCGGGCTTGTTCCAGTAGCCCTCCATGACCTGGTTGCCCCGGACGACGATCTCGCCGATCTCGCTGTCGTCGGTCGCGACCGTATTCCCGTCCTCGTCGACCACGTCGAGTTCGGTGCCCAGCATCGCGAAGCCCTGGCGCTTTTTGATCTCGAAGCGGGCGTCGTCGTCCTGGTCGAAAAAGCGGTTGTAGTCGCTCGTGCAGATCAGCGGACCGGTCTCGGTGAGGCCGTACATGTGCTTGAAGTACCAGCCCATCTCGTCTTCGAGAGTGCGGATAGTGGCCGTCGGCGGGGCCGCGCCGCCGGTAGCGATCTGTAGCTGGCGGTCGCCCATCGGTTCGGGGTCTTCCCGTTCGTAGTAGTCGATGAGCATGTTCATCACCGTCGGCGCGGCGTTGATGTACGAGACGTCCTCGGCGACGATCTTCTCGAAGACGTCCGCCGGGTCCACTCCGCGAGTACAGACGTGACGAGCGCCGACGCCAGTGATCACGAAGATGTGGCCCCAGCCGTTGACGTGGAACATCGGCAGCGTCCAGTAGTAGACGTCGTCGCTGGTGACCGACTGCTGGTGGGCTGTCAGGTAGGCGTGGATGGTCTCACACCGGTGAGTTCGCACGACGCCTTTCGGGTCGCCCGTGGTCCCGGAGGTGTAGTTGATCGTGGCGAGGTCGTCCTCTGCCATCTCCGGGCGGTCGTACTCGTCGGGGCCGTAGTCGTCTATGACCGTTTCGTAGTCAGCCCACTCCTCGTCGGAGTCGGCGCGGTCTGCGTCAGTGCAGACGAAGGTGTCACAGTCCAGGTTCGCTCTCACCGGATCGATGCTGTCGACGAAGTCCCAGTCACACACCAGCGCGTCGATCCCGGCGTCGTCGAAGATGTATTCGTGTTCGGCCGGCTTGAGCCGGTAGTTCAAGGGGGTGTGGACGGCGCCAATCTGGATGGCGGCGTAGGCCGTCTCCAGGTGGTAGTGGGTGTTCGGATCCAGCACCGCGACGCGGTCACCCTCCTCGATGCCCCGGTCCTGCAGGGCGGCCGAGAGCCGGTCGACCCGGTCGCCGAGGTCGTCGTACGTGAGTCGGTCACCCGCCACCGTGAGGACGGCCTCCTGGTCGCCGTAGTACTTCCGAGCCCTGTCGAGAAACTCGGTCGCGAGTAGCGGCTTCTCCATGCTGATCGCTACGGCAACCGTGGAAAAAAGACAACAGGTTCGTATATCAAGGTCGCTCCGGAAAACCGGCAGACGGCGGTGCCACCACCCCGCTCCCGACCCCGCCGAACCGACCCGGGCCGACGCGGCCCGTCGGCTCGCTCTCGTCTCGTCGTTACAGCGAAACCGGCTCGTGTCCCCGCTCTCCCATGCTGGTGGGGTCGCGGTCGCTGTAGCCCTTCCGCCCGATTGCGTCCTCGCCCAGCGCCGACAGCGTCGTCAGGCGGGCGTCCTCTGCGGTCTCGAGCGTCTCGTTCGGCAGCGTGCCGAGGACTTCGCCGAGCGTCACGGCGCCGTTGGGAAGTTCCATCCGCACGTCGCCGTGCTCGTCGATCAGGCTCTGCGTGGTCGTCGGGAAACTGGTCGAGTCGAACGTCTCGGCTGCGTCGCGCACCAGTCGCATATCCACCCGCAATCCGTCGACGGGGATAAACCTTCACTATTGATAATCCAATATCGGTAAAAGTCATTAAGGTCGTATTAGGCCGGAGCTACCGACCGCTACGTCACCCCACCCCCATCCCCCCCCCCCGGCAGCGGGCATCGCAACGAGCAAGGTCGAGGCAGACGGACAGCCTGCATGGTCGTCGCGGACCTGCACGTCCACACCACCACCTCGGACGGCACGATGACGCTCGAAGGCGTCCCCGCCGCGGCACGAGCCGCCGGCGTCGAGGCCGTCGCCGTCACCGACCACGACCGGCTCAACCCGGGTCTGGGGGCGCCGGTCGTAGAGCGCGAGGGGGTCACCGTCGTCCACGGCATCGAACTCCGCGTCGAGGCGGGCGACCAGCGCCTCGACCTGCTTGGCTACGGCGCCCGGCCGACCGACGACCTCGCTGCCGCCATCGAACGGATCCAGCAGGACCGGATGGCACGCGGCCGGGCCATCGTCGAGGACCTCGAAGACCACCTCGGCATCGAACTGGACGTGGCCATCGAGACCGGCCTGGGCCGGCCGGACATCGCCCGGGCCGTCGCCGCCCACCCCGACACCGACTACACCCCCAGGGAGGTCTTCGAGGAGTTCATCGGCGACGAGCGACCCCTGTACCACTCGCGAGAGATTCCCGACTTCGAGCGGGGCAGCCGACTCCTCGCGGAGGCCTGTGACCTGGTGGGGCTTGCCCACCCGTTGCGCTACGACGACCCCGAGGCGGCGCTCGAATTCGCCGCAGACCTCGACGCCGTCGAGCGGTACTACCCCTACGGCCGGGAGGTCGACTCGACGCCGGTCGACCGGGCCATCGCGGCCCACGACCTGGTGGCGACCGGCGGGAGCGACGCCCACGACGACACGCTCGGGCTGGCCGGCCTGGACGGCGAGGGCTGGCAACGCGTCCGGTCCAGGCTGTCGGTCTAGGGACCACCGGCCAGACACCCGGGTTAGAGACGACGTAATCCGGCCGGGCGGCCGAAGACGCCGTCCGGGCGGGACCGGAATTTGGGACGGAGTAACGTGGCGGGACGGTCGTAGCCTTCAATGTCTCCCGCCTCCGAGCCTATCACATGCAGTGTCACTACTGCGACCACGAGGCCGACATCGCCGTCGAGAAAGACGGGGTCCGCGTCGGCGTCTGTGACCGTCACTTCCGCGAGCAGATGGAGGAACTCTCCGAGACGGAGTGGCTCAAAGACGTCAAGGCGGACCTCGACGTGGACCGCAACGGGTGACGCGGCCTGGTCCCCGCGCCGCTCACTGCCCTCCGCGTTCTCGGCCGAGCCGGATTTACACCGGTTCGAACCGGTAGCCGTCCCAGTCCTGACTCTCGGGCTCCCGGATTCCGGCCTCCGGGTCCCGGAGCTCTGGTTCGTAGCGCGGTTCGACGGCGTCGCCAGTCGCAACGTCGTCGGTCGTCACCTGGCCCAGTGCCCGGACCGTCGCGCCGTCCGCGACGTCGTCGAGGTCGAACTCCACGATGGCCAGCGTGTTCGGCTCCCGGACGCCCGGCGGCGTCGCCGTGCTGGTCGTCCAGGTGACCACCTCGCCGGTCCGGTCTGCGAGGTCGACGAAGTCGTCCTGGTGGCGGCCGCAGGTGGGACAGCGTGGATGCGGCGGGTAACTGACGTGGCCGTCGGGACAGACGCCTGCTTCCAGCGTCATCGTGCGGCCTCCATGATCGTGGTGGTGATGCAGTTGCCAAAGCCACCGACGTTACACGCCAGGCCGACGTCGGCGTCGACCTGCCGCGGCCCGGCCTCGCCGACCAGCTGTTCGTAGATCTCGACGGCCTGGGCCACGCCGGAGGCGCCGAGCGGGTGGCCCTTGGACTTGAGTCCGCCGGAGGTGTTGACCGGCAGGTCGCCGTCTTTCGCCGTTTCGCCGTCCATCGCCAGTTTCCAGGCCTCGCCCTGGTCGGCCACGCCGATGCCCTCCAGCTGGAGGAATTCGAGGATGGTGAACATGTCGTGGAGTTCGGCCACGTCCAGGTCGTCGGGGCCGACGCCGGCCATCTCGTAGGCCTGCCGGCTGGACTCGACGACCCCGTTCATGACCGTCGGGTCGTCGCGTTCGTGGACGACCTGGGTGTCGGTGGCGCCAGCGACCCCCGAGACGACCGCGTAGTCCGTTCCGAGGTCCTGTGCCCGTTCCTCGGTGGTGAACAGCAGGGCCGCGCTGCCGTCGGTGACCGGGCAGAAGTCATAGAGGCGTAGCGGGTCGGCGATGATCGGACTGTCCAGGATCGTCTCGACGTCGACTTCCTTCTGGAACTGCGCCTTGGGGTTGTCGACGCCGTTGCGGTGGTTCTTCGCGGCGACTCGTGCCAGGCTCTCGCGGGGTGCCTCGAACCGCTCGAGGTAGTTCCGGGCCGTGAGCCCGGCGAACGACGGGAGCGTGACGCCGTGTTTGTACTCGTCCGGATGGGTGATCGAGGCGATGATGTCTGTGGACTCGCCGGTCGTCTTGTGAGTCATCTTCTCGCCGCCGACGAGCATCGTCGTCTCGCTGGCTCCCGACGCGATCGACTGCCAGGCGGCGTAGATTCCGGCGCCGCCGGAGGCGGAGGTCTGGTCGACCCGCTGGGTGTAGGCAGGCATCGCACCCAGGTCGTGGGCCAGGGAGTTCATCACCCCCGTCTGTCCCTCGAACTCGCCGCTCGTCATGTTCGCGGTGTAGAGGTGGTCCAGGTCGCTCGGTTCGACGCCGGCGTCCGCGAGGCAGGCCTCGCCGGCCTCCGCCAGGAGGTCGCGGATCCATGCGTCGCGCTGTCCGAACTTCGTCATTGCCGCACCGATGATAGCTACTCGCATTGATTGGATTGGTGTAGTGGGTAGTCAGAAGCCGGTTCGTGCTGCCGCCGTCCACTCGTCGCCGGGTTCGACGCCCGTCTGCCAGCGGCCGGCGTCGCCGCCGTCGAGGCGACCGGCGAGGCGCCACTCGTCGGCGTACTCGGGTTCGGCGGCCGCCGCTGCAGCCACCGCGGCCCGCCGACGGTCGGTGAGATGGGCGCCGATGGCCGCGGCGATGGCGGCAGCCTCGGCAGCCGTCGCGTCGGCCGGGACGGCTAGCGTGGCCGCGTCGTCGACGGTGAGAGTGATATCGGCCCCGGTCGGCCCCGGTCGGTCGGGGTCGGGCGTGGACGGACCGGGCGAGTCGGTCTGGTCGGTCGATTCGGCCTGGTCGGGCGTCTCGGACGAGTTGGTCCGCGTGGTCGCGTCGGTTCGGTCGGAGTGGTCATCGGTTTCGAGGAGTTGCATATCAGAGCGGGATGTTTCCGTGGTCTTTCGGCGGCGAGTCGGCCCGTTTGCGCTGGAGAACCTCCAGGTCGTCAATCAGGCGTTTCCGGGTGTCTTTCGGCTCGATGACGTCGTCGACGTAGCCCCGCCTGGCGGGGCCGAAGGGGTGGGCGAACTCCTCGCGGAAGTCGTCCATGAGTTCCTGGCGCTTTGCCTCGGTGTCCTCGGCCGCCTCGAGTTCGTCCCGGAACAGGATGTTGACGGCCGCCCGGGGGCCGACGACGGCCATCTCCGCGCCGGGCCAGGCGTAGTTGACGTCGCTGCCCAGGAACTTCGAGGACATGACGATGTAGGCGCCGCCGTAGGCCTTTCTGACGACTACCGAGAGCAGCGGCACGGTCGCCTCGGCGTAGGCGTAGATCAGCTTCGCCCCCCGGCGGATGACGCCCTGGTGTTCCTGGTCCGTTCCGGGCATGAACCCCGGGACGTCGACGAGCGTCACGATGGGGAGGTTGAACGAGTCACAGAACCGGACGAACCGGGCGGCCTTCTCGGCGGCCTCGCTGTCCAGCGTCCCGGCGTTCACGTTGGGCGAGTTGCCGACGACGCCGACCGGCCGGCCGTCCAGCCGGGCGAAGCCGACGACGACGTTGCGGGCCCACCGGCGCTGGACCGGCAGGAACGAGCCGTCGTCGACGATGCGTTCGACGACGTGCGTCATGTCGTAGGGTTTGCGCGGCGCCTGGGGCACGACGTCCCCGACCTCCGGGATCTCGCGGTCCGGGTCGTCCCACGGCTCGACGCGCGGCGGGTCCTCGACGTAGTTCCGGGGCAGGTACGATAGCAGCATGCGGATGCGGTCCAGCGCCTCCTCCTCGGTGTTACAGGCGAAGTGGGCGACGCCGGAGGTACCGGTGTGGGCGTCGGCGCCCCCGAGTTCGGCCTTGGAGACCTGCTCGCCGGTGACGGTCTCGACGACGTCCGGGCCCGTGAGGAACATGTGGCTGGTGTCCCGGACCATCACCGTGAAGTCCGTCAGCGCGGGGCTGTAGGTCGCCCCGCCGGCACAGGGCCCCATGATGGCCGAAATCTGCGGGATCAGGCCGCTTGCTTGCGTGTTGCGCTGGAATATTTTGGCGAAGCCGGCCAGGGCGTCGACGCCCTCCTGGATGCGGGCCCCGCCGGAGTCGTTCAGCCCGACGACCGGGACGCCGGCCTCCATCGCCCGGTCGTAGACCTTGGAGACTTTGTCTGCGACCGCCTCGCCCACCGACCCGCCGAGGACGGTGAAGTCGTGGGCGTAGACGAACACTGAGCGGCCGTCGACCTCTCCGTGACCGGTGACCACGGCGTCGCCAGGGTAGTGTTTCTCGTCCATCCCGAAGTTCGTCGACCGGTGCTCGACGAACGTATCGATCTCGGTGAAGGAGTCGTCGTCCAGCAGGTAGTCGATGCGTTCTCTGGCCGTGAGTTTGCCCTTCTCGTGCTGGGCGTCGATTCGGGCCTGACCGCCGCCGCGCTCGGCAGCGGCCCGGCGCTCGCGGAGTTCCTCGACCGGGTCGGAGCGGGCCGCCTCGTCGGCCGCGTTGGGTTGCTGACCCACCGTTACCACTCCATCCCGCCGTTGACGCCGAGCACCTGGCCGGTCATGTAGCTCGATTCCTCGCTGGCGACGAACCGGACGATGCCGGTGACGTCCTCGACCCGGGCGAACCGGTCCAGCGGAACGTCCTGGAGGATCTTCTCCCTGACGCGGTCCGGGACGTGTTCGAGCATGTCGGTCTCGGTGAAACCGGGCGCAACGCAGTTCGCCGTCGAATTCTCGTGGGCGAGTTCCAGCGCCAGCGTCCGGGTGAAGCCGAACAGGCCGGACTTCGTGGCGGCGTAGTTGGCCTGGCCGATGTTGCCCTGCTGGCCGACGACGCTGGAGACGTTGATCAGTCTGCCCGCCTCGGCGTCGCGAACGTCCTCGTAGAACGTCTTCGTGCAGTTGAACACGCCGCCGAGGTTGACGTCGATGACGCGGTCCCAGTCCTCCCGCGTCATCTCCTCGAAGGTCCGGTCGACGGTGACGCCCGCGTTGTTGACCAGGACGTCCACCCGGCCGAAGGCGTCGTGGACCTCCTCGGCCATATCCTGGACGTCGGCCAAGTCGGCGACGTCCGCCTGGACGGCGATGGCGTCACCCCCGGCCGTCTCGACGGCGTCGACCGTCGCCATGGCTGCCTCCTCGGACGACCGATAGTTGACGACCACCTCGGCCCCCTCAGCGCCGAGTTCCTGTGCAATTCCACTCCCAATTCCCCGTGACGAGCCCGTGACGAGGCACGTCCTATTTGTCAATGACATATATCTGAGCTGATGCCAGTCGTAACGTGACTTCCGGGCGTGTTCGTCTGTCGATGCGATTCCTCTCGAAGAGACGAGAGACGACCAGGTCGACGACGGCGACCGATGCCTCGACGAGGACGAACGAAACCCGAACGTCCGTTTCGTAGTACTTCCTCGGTGAATATCAAGGCTGGCCCTCCGGGCAGTATTCGCGGGATCAGTTCAGTACCTCCCCGTCGGGAGCGAGCGGTCGGAGCGCCGTCCGCCGTCACCGTCCCTCCCGGGCCGCCTCGAGCGACGCGACGAAGCCGTAGTAGGCGACGACGCCCGCCGCCATCGTCAGGTAGTAGGCCCACTGCGGTCCCCCCAACACGTCGAAGACGACCGTGACGACCGTCACCCAGGCGACGGCGAACGCCAGGTCGAACACCAGGCCGCTGCGGTGTTTGCGAACGTACGATACGAGGTCGTCGACGGGTGACATCGTCAGTCCCCGTCGTACAGCGTGTCGTCGTCGACGACGAGCACCGGCAGGCTCGTCCGTCGCAGGACTTTCTCGGCCACGCTACCGAGCAGGGCCCGCGAGAGGCCGGAGCGACCGTGCGACCCCATCACGACAAGGTCGACGTCGGCGTCGTCGACGAACTTCCGGATGGCGCGTGCCGGTTCGCCCACCCGGACGTGCTCCTCGACGGGGACGCCGCGTTCCTCGGCGGCCGCTGCGACGTAGCCGGTCGCCTCGTCGGCCGCTTCTTTCACCTCGGGCATCTCGTCGAGGTGGCCCTGCCGGAGTCGGTCGACCTGCTCGGTGCCCAGCCCGTAGCTCGTCGCGTCGACGTCGATGACGTAGAGGGCGTGGACCGTGGCCCCGTACTTCTCGGCCAGGTCGACCGCGTGGTCGACCGCGACTTCCGAGGTTTCGCTGCCGTCCGTCGGAACGAGGATGTTGTCGTACATGGGTCAGTCGTCCGCAGGGGTCTCGCCCCCGTCGGTGCTCACGACGTCCGCTGCCGTACGGTGCTGGCCCATCGGCTCCGGGCTGTGACACTGCCGGACCATCTGCTTGGTGTCCTGTGGCGGTTCGCTCGTCGCCAGCGAGACGACGATGGTGACGACGAAGACGACCGGCGTGGCGATCAGCGCCGACCCGATTGCCGGCATCCAGGTCGCCAGCGCCGGCCACAGCGTCTCGCCGCCGAAGAAGCCGTAGGTCGGCACGACTTCGTTTATCATCGGGATGGCCCACAGCACGAGGCCGGTGGTCATGCCGGCCAGCGCGCCCTGTCGGTTGGTGTTCTCCCACCACATGCCGAGGAAGAACATCGGGAACAGGACGGCGCCGGCCAGCGAGAACGCGTAGGCCACCAGGGCCGCGATGGGGGCCGCCGGGTCGAGCGCCGCCAGCGTCGTGATGACGCCGAGGGCGATGATGCTCAGGCGGCCGACCAGCACCTGCTGGCGCTGGGTTGCGTCCTCGTTGATGATGTTTGCGTAGATGTCGTGTGAGATGGCAGACGAGCCGGCGATGAACAGGCCGGCGACCGTCGCGATGGCGGCGGCGATGCCGCCGGCGGCGACGAAGCCGACCAGCCACGTCGGCAGGTTCGACAGCTGGGCCGCCAGCACGACGATGACGTCGGCTGCGGCACTCGCCATCCCGGGGTCGCCGTACACCGGGGCGACGTTCTCGGCGTAGAGGTCGGTGCCGAACGCCGCCATTGCGGGGGCAGACCAGTAGAGCAGACAGATGAAGAACAGCCCCCAGACGGTCGACCAGCGGGCGGTCCGCTCGTTCTCGACGGTGTAGAAGCGGACCAGCACGTGGGGCAGGCCGCACGTGCCGACGATCAGCGAGAAGCACGTCGCGATCCAGAGGTAGTAGCTGTCGAAGCTGGCGAACGGCTCGGAGAACTCCGCCGCCAGCGAGTCGATCAGGGCGCCGTACTCCAGCTGGGGGATGACCGTCGAGTAGCCGTTCACCCAGCCGACGACCCAGACGCCCACCAGGAACGCGGTGATGAGGATGACGTACTGGACGGCCTGGTTCTTGGTCGCGCCCAGCATCCCGGAGAGCGTGAGATAGAACACCGTCAACGCCATCATCAGTATCACCATCACCTGGTAGCCGGTCAGGCCGGCGACGCCGAAGTCCCCGAAGATGTACAGCCCGACCAGCGCCATGCCGCGGGCCTGGCCGATGGCGTAGACGAAGCCGATGAGGAACGTCGTCACCGCGGCGATGGCTCTCGCGGTGTCGGAGTTGAAGCGGTCGCCGACGAAGTCCGGCGCGGTGTACTTCCCGAACCGCCGAAGCTGGGCGGCCAGGAAGATCAGGATGATGAAGTAGCCCGTCGTCCAGCCGACGACGAACGCCAGGCCGTACAGTCCTGCCGTGGCGATCAGCGCCGCCATCCCGAGGTATGACGCGGCTGACATCCAGTTCGACCCGATGGCCATGCCGTTCTCGACGTTGCCGATCGAGCGGCCGGCGACCCACATGCCCTCGGTGTCGGCCACCTTGAACACGTAGCCGATGACGAGGAAGAGCAGCAACATTGCCGAGACGAGCAGCGCCGGGACGGGCTTGAACGAGATGTTCAGCCCCTCCGGCAGGAGTCCCTCCTGCAGGACGACGCCTGCGGCGAGCGTGGCGCTCACTGGCGGTCACCCCCGTCGGTCGCGGCGACGTCCTCGCTGCCACCACCGGCAGCGGCTTCCTCGGCCGGGGCGTGGTCGATGCCGTACTTCTCGTCCAGGGCGTCGCGCTTCCGGGAGTACCAGAACGCGAGGATCAGTGCCCCGGTCGGGCCGCCGATGGCGATCAGGAAGTAGTGCAGCGGGAAGTCGAGCACCGGCATCTGCGTCGACATGGCCTCCGGCGCCAGGAACGTCAGCGTCGGCGGGCCGAAGACGACAACGAACCAGACGGCAAAGCCCGTCCAGACCACCCGGAGGTGGTCCCGCATGAACGGCGTGCTCGGGTCCAGGATGTTTATCTCCGTGTCGAGGTAGTCGACGGAACGTTCTTCGCGAGCGGCGACACCGCCGTCTGTCTCCATCGAGCGACCCCCCTCGCTCCCCGTTCCACCCTGGTCCGTCACTAGGATCCACCCCGCACTTTCTTCTCGATTTCCCTGACTATCTCCGGATTGCGCAGCGTGCTGGTGTTGCCGAGTTCGTCGCCGTTGGCGACGTCCTCGAGGAGGCGACGCATGATCTTGCCCGAGCGGGTCTTCGGGAGTTCCGGCGTGAAGACGACGGCCTCGGGCCGGGCGATCGGCCCGATCGACTCCTCGACGGCGTCCTCGATCGTGGCACGGAGGTCGTCGCCGGCCTCGTAGCCGTCCTCGGTGATGACGTAGGCGTACACGGCCTCGCCTTTCACCTCGTGGTCGCCGCCGACGACTGCGGCCTCGGCGACCCCCTCGACGCCGACGATGGCCGACTCGATCTCCATCGTTCCCAGCCTGTGGCCGGAGACGTTCACCACGTCGTCCAGCCGTCCCAGGATGGTGAGGTAGCCGTCGTCGTCGATCTTGGCGCCGTCCTCCGGACAGTAGACCCACTCGTCCGCGTCGGGGTCGGAGTACTTCTGCCAGTACTCCTCGACGAACCGGTCGTCGTTCTTGTACAGCGTTCGCAGCATTCCCGGCCAGGGCTTGTCGACGACGAGGTTGCCGGCGTCACCGGCGCCGATCGGCTCGCCCTCGGAGTCGACGACGTCGGCGCTGATCCCCGGCAGCGGCGGCCCGGCCGACCCCGGCTTCATCTCGTCGAGGGCCGGCAACGTCGTGATCATCATGCCACCGGTCTCGGTCTGCCACCACGTGTCGACGACCGGACACTCCTCGTTGCCGATGTGTTTGTAGTACCACTTCCAGGCCCGGGGATTGATCGGCTCGCCGACCGTCCCCAGCAGGCGTAGCGACGAGAGGTCGTGGGCCTCGGGATACTCCTTGCCCCACTTCATGAACGCCCTGATGGCGGTGGGAGCGGTGTACAGTTGCGTGACGTCGTAGTCGTCGACGATCTCCCAGAGCCGGTCCTTGTCGGGATAGTCGGGCGTCCCCTCGTACATCACCGTGGTCGTCCCCAGCGCCAGGGGGCCGTAGACGATGTAGGAGTGGCCGGTGATCCAGCCGATGTCGGCCGAACACCAGTAGGTGTCGTCGGGCTTGACGTCCAGGACGGCGTGGCTCGTCCAGGCCACGTACGAGAGGTAGCCGCCGACGGTGTGTTTGACGCCCTTGGGCTTGCCGGTCGTCCCCGACGTGTACATCAGGAACAGCATGTCTTCGGCGTCGCGGTCGACCGGGTCGACCGAGGCGCCGGCGTTCGCTTCCACCAGGTCGCCGTACCGGTGGTACGTGTCGCCGGCCGAACCTTCGTAGTCGTCGCCGAGACGCTCGACGACGACCGTCTCGACGTCGTGGGTGGCGTCGGCCAGGCCCTCCTCTGCCTTCGAGAGGTGGTCCAACGCGTCGCCCCGGCGGTAGTAGCCGTCACAGGTCACCAGGAACGACGAGTCGGCGCTCTCCAGCCGGGTCGCCAGCGCGTCGGCCGAGAAGCCGGCGAACACCACGCTGTGGGGCGCCCCGATCCGGGCACAGGCCAGCATGGCAACCGGCAACTCGGGAATCATCGGCATGTACATCGTCACGACGTCGTCCTCGCCGACGCCCAGCTCTCGGAGGCCCGCCGCGAACTCGTTGACCTCGCGGTGGAGTTCCTCGTAGGTGTAGGTCCGCGTCTCGCCAAGTTCGCCGACCCACTCGATCGCCGCCTCGTCTCCACGGTCGTCGAGGTGGCGGTCGACGCAGTTGGTACAGGCGTTGAGTTCCCCGCCGACGAACCACTCGTAGAACGGCGCGTCGTCGTCGTTCAGTACCTGGTCGTAGGAGTCCTCCCAGGTTACCAGGTCGGCGGCACGTTCCCACGCCGCCGGCCAGTTCTCGCGGAACTCCTCGCGTATCGATTCGTCCGTGACGTTCGCCTGCTCGACGAACGTCTCCGGCGGCTCGAACGTGTCCTGCTCGTCGAGCCGTGCCTCGAGGTCACCACCGAGTGCTTCTTCTGACATTGCAAGCGAGCAGTGCTGGCGAGACCCCCATAAGTCACGCCGCTAACTTTCGTAATTCTTCATGATATCCTCGGCACCTGGTACCCAAAAAGAAGAAATCCTTTCCGGTAGCAGGGGAGAACGGGGCGCCTCGCTTATAAAGAAGTCGGGGCGGCCGCGTCCGACCTGTTGTTGCCTTCGAAGGTACCCACCGAAAGGTATCGGATGCTCGATACGAGGGCTAACTATCTAGTGTGAACCGTTCCCACGGTCTGATGGGGCACTCGTCCGGCCGGGTCACCGGTCGGTCTCGATGACCGTCTCGAACAGCTTGCCCTGGGCCTTCCGAAGGTGGTTGTGGAGGGTGGGCGAGGAGATGCCGAGCGTGTCGGCGAGTTCTTCTGCGGTGCTGCCGCGGGGCCACTCGAAGTAGCCGGCGTGGTAGGCCGCACGGAGGACCGACCGCTGTTTGTCGGTCAGGTCGGACTCGACGGTAGTCCGGAGGTCGGCGGGCGAGGTGCCGGCCCGTTCGGTCTCCTCCTTGCGCTGGAACGTGGTGGAGGGATACCGTTCCTGGAGGGCGTCGCGGACGGCCCTGACGTCGACGTCCGGGGCGAACTCGGCGACTATGCGGGCACGGCCGTCGGTCACCTGGAGGTCGGCCACCCGGCCGCCCCGGGCGGCCAGCGTCCGGACCGGCGATTCGTCCTTGAGGACGACCTCGAGGAGGGCGCCGTCGGCGGTGCTGCGCAGCAGGCGGGCCTCGACCGAGTGGCGGTCGGTCAGGCGACCGAGGGCGTCCTCGCCGGCCGTGTCCGAGACGGTGAGAAAACAGACGATGGCGCCGTCGTCGCCCGAGACGGTGCCTTCGAGCGTGACGGTACAGTCCAGCGCGGCCGAACAGTCGACGAAGAGGGCGTCGCGGTCCTCGTAGGTGAACTCCAGGTGCAGGACGGCGTCGCCCAGCAGCAACTGCTTGCGTTCGACGGCGGTGATGGCGAAGCCGACCCGTCGGCCGAGGTCGGCCAGCGCGGTGCGCTCGGGGTCGTCGAAGGCCGACCGCGTGTCGGCACGAACGACGAGCGCCCCGTAGTCGGCGTCGCCGTGGCCGACGGGAATGGCCGCCAGCAGCGTCTGTTCCGGGCGTCTCGCCCCCCGGTCCGGGCCGACGAGGACCCGACCGGCGTCGAGCGCCCGGCGGATGAGGCCGGCGTTGCCCATCTCACGGACGACGGCGTCGTCGGTCCCCGCGCTGGTCCGCACCACGACGCCGTCGCCGTACGACTCGCGCTCGACCAGCCAGGCCGCCTCGTAGGGGTTCCCGGTGCCGAGCCGGTCACAGACGCCGGTCTCGACGGCTTCGCGGGAGCCGGCCGTGGCGAGCGCCTCGCCGACGTCGGCCAGCAGCGGGACGACCGACGTGAGACGGCTGGCGTCGCCGGTCGGGTCGTCGTCCAGGCGTTCGAAGGCCTCGACGACCGCCGGCCGGTCGGGTTCGTCGCGGTCGGGCAACAGCCCGTCCAGGCCGGCCCAACCGCCGACGTGCAACACGACTCGCGGGTCGACGCCGTGGGTGACCAGTAGCTGGCGGGCGAAGTGGTGGCGGAGCGTCGTCGGCGTCACCGCAGCCAGGTCGTGGTGGCGAGTGGCCTCCGCCGCCCGCTCGGCGACGTCGTTGACGAGCATCTGGACCCGTCGGGGCGTGACGTCGACGACCCGCTCGTCGGCGGCGACGTCGTGGGACCGGACGTACTGCAGGAAGTCGTGAGCGACCGCGCCGGGGACGTACGCCTCCCGCTCGCCGTCGCTCTCCCTGACCGTCAGGAAGTACCGCGTTCGACCGCCGACGGCCCGTTCGGTGACGTCGTCGGGACGGACCCGCGTCACCTCGACCGCCCGGAGCCCCACCTCGCCACAGAGCCGCAACACCAGTTCCTCCCGATAGGTCTCGCTCGCCCGTCGGAGCGCCTCGTATCCCGACGCCGTCAGGCGAACGTCGTCGTGCTGGGTGGTCTCCCCGGCCATGAGTTCGGTATACTTCAGGGACGCGAAATAGCTACAAAGGTGTTGTGGTGGAAATCGTCCGGTCTCACCGGGAACGGGGACCGAGTCACCGGCCCAGGGTGCCCCAACAGTTTCGGAATCCGATCAGATAGCGAACCACCGGTCAGTCGTCCAGCGACGTGTCGAGTTCGCCGACGACTTCGGGGTTGCGGAGAGCGCTCGTGTCGCCCAGTTCGTCGCCGTTGGCGACGTCCTCGAGGAGGCGACGCATGATCTTCCCCGACCGCGTCTTGGGCAGGTCGGGAGCGAAGACTATCTCGCTGGGCCGGGCGATGGCGCCGATCGATGTCTCGACGGCGGCGAGAATAGATTCCCGCAGCGCTTCCGTGGGGGTGGCGTCGTCCTCGGTGCAGACGAAGGCGTAGACGGCGTCGCCGGCCACCTCGTCCTCCCCGGAGACGACCGCCGCCTCGGCGATGCCCTCGACCTCGAGGATGACCGACTCCAGTTCGGCCGTCCCGAACCGGTAGCCCGAGACCGTGATGACGTCGTCGACCCGGCCGAGGATGGTGATGTAACCCGACTCGTCGAGGGCCGCGCCGTCTTCGGTAGGGTACACCCAGTCGAAGGCGTCAAGCGGCGGCGCGTTCTCCCGGGCGGCCAGCGCCCAGCGTTCGTCGTCGCGCAGCGCCCGGGGCATCCCCGGCCAGGGCCGGTTGACTACGAGGTAGCCGTCTTCGCCCGGGTCGATCGGGTCGCCGTTTCGGTCGATCACGGTCGCGCTGATCCCCGGCAGGGGCCGGCCGGCCGACCCGGGTTTCATACGGTCGACGGCCGGGAGCGTGGCGATCATGATGCCGCCGGTCTCCGTCTGCCACCAGGTGTCGACGATCGGGCACTCGCCGCCGCCGACGTGGTCGTAAAACCATCGCCAGGCTCGCGGATTGAGCGGTTCGCCGACGGTCCCCAGGAGCCGGAGCGACGAGAGGTCGTGGGAGCGGGGGTACTCCTCGCCCCACTTCATGAACGCCCGGATCGCGGTGGGCGTGGTGTAGAACACGTCGACGGCGTTCTTCGAAGCGATCTCCCAGACGCGGTCCTTCTCGGGGTGGTCCGGGGCCCCTTCGTACAGCACCGTCGTCGTCCCCAGCGCCAGGGGGCCGTAGACGACGTAGGAGTGGCCGGTGATCCAGCCGATGTCGGCCGTACACCAGTAGGTGTCGTGCGGTTTGACGTCCAGGACGGCGTGGGTGGTCCAGGCGACGAACGAGAGGTAGCCGCCGATGTTGTGGGTGACGGCCTTTGGCTCGCCCGACGTCCCGGAGGTGTAGATGCGCAACAGGTCGTCGCCGGCGTCCCGGGGGACGGGGTCGACGGTCTCGCCCTCGTGGGCCGCCAGCAGGCCGTCGTAGCGGTGTTCGTCGTCACCCAGCGGCGGTTCGTACACGTCGCCGAGGCGGTCGACGACGACGCTGACGACCTCGCCGTCGATGCCGACCCGGGCGGTGTCGGCCTTGGGTTTGAGCGTGACGGCGCTGCCGCGCCGGTAGTAGCCGTCACAGGTCACCAGGAACTGCGAGTCGGCGCTGTCCATCCGGGTCCCGAGGGCGTCCGCGGAGAAGCCGGCGAAGACGACGTTGTGGACCGCGCCGATCCGGGCACAGGCCAGCATCGCGATCGGCAACTCGGGAATCATCGGCAGGTACAGCGTGACGACGTCGTCTTCCTCGACGCCCAGGTCCCGGAGCGCCGCCGCGAACTCGTTTACCTCGCGGTGGAGTTCCAGGTAGGTGTAGGTGCGTTCCTCGCCGAGACGGCCGGCCCAGACGAGCGCACGCTGGTTCTTTCGTTCGGGCAGGTGCCGGTCGACGCAGTTGACGCTGGCGTTGAGTTTGCCGCCCGCGAACCACGAAAACGGCGGCCCGTCGTCCTCGAGGACCGTCTCCCACTGACGGTTCCACTCGAGCAGGTTCGCCGCCCGTTCCCAGGCCGCCGGCCAGTTCTCCTCGAACGCGTCGTAGATGGGTTCGTCGGCGACGTTAGCCTGCTCGACGAACGCAGACGGCGGGTCGATCCGGTCGGTATCCGCCAGTTCGGTTTCGTCCGGGGGCCCTTCCTCCGCCATGGTCGACACGTTCGACGCCAACATCCCTAAATACCCGCGTTTACGGTCGTCGGGCCGACATCACACCTTTGGTCCAGCGCCGCACACGGACTTCTATGCAGAAAGTGGCCACTGACGACGTCGACAACTGGATCGGACCGTCCGACGTGAAACGCCCCCTGGCCCGGGCCCTGGGGACCGAGCACGTCGCAATTAACTACTACGAACTCGCCCCGGGAGACGCGTTCGGCTTCGGCTACCACCGCCACCCCGACCAGGAAGAGGTGTTCTACGTCTTCGAGGGGACGGCGACGTTCGAGACCGAGGACGGCGACGTCGACGTGGCCGCCGGGGAGGCTATCAAGTTCGACCCCGGCGAGTGGCAGCTCGGCCGCAACGACGGCGACCGGCGGGTGAAAGCGCTCGCCCTCGGTGCCCCCGCCGACGCCAACGAGGCCGAGATGACCCGAGAGTGCGACGACTGCGGCGAGCGGACGGAGAATCGGGTCGAGCGGGCCGACGACGGCGAGGGCCTGGTGACGGTCTGTGTGGACTGCGGCGCGGTCACCGGCCGGTTCGACTAGGTGATAGCCCCGGTGGTGGGGTGGTCCGGGGAAGACCCTTGTCCGTCCCGGCCGTCACTCCGCAGTATGATCGTGGTTGCAAACCGGTTCCACGTCGCGGAGGACTACGAGGAGGAGTTCGTCGAACGGTTCGCAGACAGCACTGGTACCGTCGCGGACCACGACGGGTTCGTCCGCTTCGAACTCCTGACGCCGGAGGCCCATCCCCACGGCGAGACCGAGACGCACGTCGCCATGACCTACTGGGAGTCGATGGACGCGTTCCGTGCCTGGACCGAGAGCGAGGACTTCCAGGAGGCCCACAGCAACGACGCCCCGGACGGGATGTTCACGGCGCCGAACGAACTCGAGATACACTCCGTCGCCGTCGAGCGGACTCCGGAGTGAGGAGTGCTCGCCGCCGACACGGTCGCCAGCCGAGACGCCTAAGACCCGCCGTCCCCGACTGCCGACCGAATGACCGAGTCGCTGTCGGCCATCGTCGCCAAACCCCGGGCCCAGGCAGCCATCGCCTCGCTCCGGGACGAAGGCGTCTACGACGACAGCCGGAGCGTCTACGAGTGCGGCGACGAGAGCGTCGCGATTCCGATCACTGCCCATCCCGAGTACACCGATGTCATCGAGGTGGTCCGCGACGAGGGCGAACCCCGCCTGCGAACCCTCGAAGACCACCTCCGGGAGCGGGGCTGGACCGACGACGAAATCGACAAGGCGCCGGGCTCCTGGGCGGTCGTCGGCAGCGTCGTGCTCGTGGAGGTGAGCGACGCACCCCATCCCGAAGACGTGGGTGAGGCGCTGCTGGCGCTCCACGGCCAGGCCGACACCGTCCTGGCGCGGGGCGGCGTCGGGGGTCCCCACCGCGAACCCGACGTGACCGTCCTGGCCGGCGAGGGCGACACCGAGACCGTCCATCAGGAACACGGGACGACTTACGCCCTGGACTTCGCGGAGGTGATGTTCTCGCCGGGGAACAAGGCCGAGCGAGCCCGAATGGGAGAAATCGTCGGGGACGGTGAGCGAGTCCTCGACGCCTTCGCCGGCATCGGCTACTTTGCGCTGCCGATGGCCCGGGCCGGGGCCGAAGTGACGGCCGTCGAACGCAACCCGGCGGCGTTCCAGTACCTGATCGAGAACGCGATGCGGAACGGGGTGCAAGAGCGGATCCACGCCTACCGGGGCGACAACCGGGAGGTAGTGCCGGAGCTGGCGAAAGACGGCGTTGCCTTCGAGCGAATCTGCATGGGTCACTACGACGCCTGGGAGTCGCTGGAAGCGGTGTTGCCGGCGCTGGAATCAGGTGGAACGGTCCACGTGCACGAGGCGACGCCGGAAGCGCTGGTTCCTGAGAGGCCGGTGGAGCGGCTGGAAGACGCGGCGGCGGACCTGGAGCGGTCGGTGGAGGTGCAGGAGGTCCGGACGGTCAAGACCTACAGCGAAGGCGTGGCCCACGTCGTGGTCGACGCCGTGGTCGAGTAACCGGCCAGGACTAGCCAGCACGCCGGACCGCCAGCGTCGCGACGCCGACGGCGACGAGCGCGAACCCTGCGAGAGCGCCGACGGACGCGGCAAAGTCGCCTGCGTCGCCCACGCCGAGGACGACGTACTCCATCGCGTCGATGAGGTGAGTGATCGGCATGACCAGCGCCGGGTACTCCAGGTAGACCGGGAGTTCCGAGACGGGCAGGAAGGTGCCGCCGAGGATGACCTGTGGGGCGATGACGACGGGGATGAACTGGACCGCTTGAAACTCGTTCTGGGCAAACAGCGAAAGTACGATACCGAGGCCGAGCGCGGTCAGCGCACCGAGGAGTTCGACGCCGACGAAAGTCGGAATTCCCTGCGCGAAGGTGACGTCGAGGAAGACGACCGCTGCGCCGAGCAGGACCAGCGCCTGGACCGTGGCCAGGGCCCCGTAGCCCAGGAGGTACCCCAGCACCAGCCCCGACCGCGAGATCGGGGAGACCCGGACCCGCTCCAGGGTTCCCGCCGTCCGTTCCCGGAGGAAGCCGATGGCCGCCAGCAGATACGTGAGAAAGAAGACGAACACCCCCAACAGGATGGGTGCGACCGGCTCGGGCCGGGGGAACACTTCGCCGAGCAGCCAGATGATGAACACCGGGACGACGACCACCAGCCCGAGCGTTCGGGGGTCGCCCCGAAGCGACCGGAGGAGGCGCCCCGCCACCGGCAGTGCGCCCCTCATGCGACTCCCTCCGCCGTGGCATCGCCTCGGTCGTCCGGGGAATCGTCGCCATCGGTCGCAAGCAACGAGAGGAACGCCGCCTCCATGTCGTCCGTGGCAGTCTGCTCGCGGAGCACCTCCGGGGAATCCCTGGCGAGCACCCGCCCCTCCCGGAGGAACAGCACCTCGTCGCAACGCGAGACCTCCTCAAGGTAGTGCGTCGACACGACGACGATGGCTCCCTCCTCGCGGTGCTCCCGGAAGCCCTCCCACATCGACGCCCGGAGTTCTGGGTCCAGGCCGACCGTCGGTTCGTCCAGGCAGAGGAGTCGGGGTTCGTGGACGACGGCACAGGCCAGGCTCGTCCGGCGGACCATCCCGCCGGAGAGCGACCCGATGCGGTCGTCGGCCCGGTCGGCAAGACCGACGAACGAGAGCGCCCGGTCGACGGCCGCCTTCCGGTCTGCGACCCGGTAGAGGCTGGCGAAGAAGGCCACGTTCTCCCTCACCGTGAGGTCGCGGTAGATGGCCGTCTCCTGTGGCATGTAGCCGAGGGCGGCCCGCTGGTCACCGTCGAGGTGGCGGGCCGGCGTGTCGTCGATTCGTACCTCGCCGGCGGTCGGCGCCAGGAGGCCGAGCAGGCAGCGGATCAGCGTCGTCTTGCCGGAGCCGTTCGGGCCGGCGACGCCGACTATTGTCGGCTCGTCGAAGGCGAGGTCGACGCCATCGACGGCGGTCACGGGGCCGAACGAGCGTCGTAACCCCTCTATCTCGACTGTCGGGGGTGTGTCTGTGTCCATATCAGGTGATATTCCTGCGACTCCGTAAGTCGTTATGCGTCGTATAGCCGGTGTATTTAAGTTTGTTCCTCCAAGAGTCCCCGTGTGAAGTCCGTCCGCCTGGTCAGTCGGCCGCCGCCGGACCTGGCGCCGCGGCCGTTCACGCTGCTGGCAGACTCGGCGTTCGTCACGGAGACGCGACTGCTCGACTGGAACCTCGCGGCGCCGGAGACGGTGACGGGGCTGTTCGTCGTCGACGGCGACGGCGAGCGGCTCGCCGCGGAGCTTCGGGAGGAGGCCGTGGTTACGTCTGTCGACGCCGAGCGGCTGGCCGACGACCGATGGGTCGTCCTCGTCCAGCTCCGGTCGGACGCCATCTCCCTGCTGGAACAGGTCCTCGGAAGCGTCAGCCGGCCCGGCCTCGTCCTGACGATGCCGGTGGTCTACCGGGACGGCCGGGTCCACGTCCGGCTGGTCGGGGCCGACGACGCCCTCCAGGCGATGCTGGACGGCCTGCCGGATGCCATCGACATCGACGTCCGGGCCGTCGAGACGTTCCGACCGGAGCGGGCCGAGCCGGGTGCGGCGCTGAGCGAGCGCCAGCGAGCCGCCGTCGACGCGGCGCTGGAGTTGGGCTACTACGACACGCCGCGGCAGGCGACCCACGCCGACGTGGCCGACCGGTTGGGCTGTGCGCCGAGCACGGCCAGCGAGCACCTCCAGCGGGCCGAGGCGAAACTCGCCAGGGCGACGAGCGACGGCGTGGAGCGACAGTCCTAATTCCCGGCAGGTCCAGGTGGCCGTATGGACCGCCAGCAGATCATCGCCATCATCTTCGTCATCCTCATGATTGGCTCGTCGGTCGTCTACGGCCTGAGTTACATTCTCTAGTCCCAGACGTCCGAGAGGGGATGGTCGGCGACGGCGTCGCTGCTCCCGCCGGACGAACTTCCCGACGAGCCACTGGACGACCCACCGGTCGACCGCCCCGACGATCTCCCCGTCGACCGCGCCCTCGATACCGTCCCGGAGGTGTCCCGAAGCGCCCCGGCGACGGTCCCCTCCGGCAAGTCGGGCCGCTCCATCCGGTCGACCTGTTCGGCGAACCAGTCCGGCATGTCGGTTCTCGCCCGTTCGAACAGGTCAAGCAGCGACGAGTCCGCCAGGTACGTCGCGCCGTAGTCGTCCGGCGCCCTGACGACGCGGCCACAGCCCTGGATCACGGTTCTGAGCGCCGTCCGGTAGTACCAGCCCCACTGGCCGTCCTCCAGTCTCGCGGCGACTCTCGAATCCCGGGTGTTGGGATACGGTGCCTTGCAAAGCACCTGCCAGCGGGCCAGGTCGCCCTCCAGGTCCAGCGCTTCCTCCATCTTCACCGAGAGGAAGACGTTCGGCGCGTCGTTGCGCTTCCAGGCGGCCAGCTGCCCGTCTCTATCGTCCCGGTCGTGGCTCCGCAGGCGGCTCTCGACGCCCAGATCGGTGAGGTGGTCCAGCAGTCGCTCCTGGATGGCGTAGGAGTGGCAGTGGACGATGCCTTTCTCGTCGGGATGCTTGGCCATGATCCGAACGAGGGTCTCGGCGATGGCCGGGATGGTCTCGTCGCGGTGCTCGTAGGTCATCTTCCCCTGGGTCACGTCGTAGAGCGGCCGGTGCTCGACGGGGAAGGTGTGGGGCACCTCGACGAGGGCCACGTCGTCGGTGTTCAGGCCGACGTTGGCACAGAAGGCGTCCTTGTTCAGAATGGTGGCCGACAGGAGGGCGAACTTCTGGCCGCGGTCCCAGACGGTGTGTTTGAGGTACCGCTCGGGGTTCATCGGCTTGATGGTGACGCTGCTGCCCTGGCCCTCTGGCTGGTCGACCACCCACGTCGTCGGGCTCTCGGGGTCGCGGTACTCCTCGACGAACCACTTGAGTTCTGACTTCAGTTCCTGCCAGCGGTCGCGTTCTGCGACCTCGTCGGGCGACAGTTCGGCGTTGCCACGCAGGTCGTCGAGCCGTCGGTCGCAGGCCGAGCGGACCCGGTCGGCGTACTGGACGGCGGCGTCGAGGTCGTCGTCCACGTTCGGCGGTTCGAGTTCGTCCCACGCCGGGACTCTCTCGGGTCCGAGGTCGATGGTGGCGTACATCTCCGCCCAGGTGCCGAGGCCGTGAGCCTCGTCGATGACGACGACGTCCCGGGGGCCGAAGACGTCCGAGCCGGCGGTCTGCATGAAGTACGCCAGCGTCATCGCCGCGATGCCCGTGTTTGCGGCGATGGAGCGGTCGGAGAAGTACGGACAGCGGTGTTTGACCTGGCAGTTGAATTCGCGTTCTCTGGCGCAGGGCGCCTGATTCACGGGGGTATCGGTCTCGCCGGGCAGGATACACGAGTAGTTGTTCTTGCCCCGAATGATGGAAAGGTCGTCCATGAGCGGGTCGCCGGCGACGTCGTCCAGCTGGGAGACCTGCGGCGTGGTGTAGTACGCGCCGATGGGGAGCGTCGAGTCCTCGACGTTTGCCTGCCTGGCGCAGCCCGCGATGGCTCGCGCCAGGAGGGACTTGCCGCTGCCCGTCGGGGCGCGGACCAGCACGACGTCGTTACCGGCTTCGAATGCTGCCCGAATGTCGGAGAGCGCCTGTTCCTGGGCGCCACGGTAGTCGGGTGCCGGAAATGCCTCGTGAATGCGGGAGGGCTCCACGGCAAGGAGTGGTGACGGCTTGGGTCATAAACTTCGGGATGTTCGGTCCAGTACCGTGGCGGCGGTACCGACGACCCGTCCGGTGCATCCGGTGTCCAAGGCCGTCCCCCGGCGAAACACCTACACGTCTGCATACACGATGTATGCACATGAGCACCTCGATTCGAGTCGACGAGGAGACCAAGGATCGACTGAAGCGACTCAAGCGGGAGGACGAGACGTGGAGCGAGTTCCTCGACCGACTCGCCACCGAACGGGGGTCGATGGAAGCAGGGGCGTGGGAAGGCACTGACAAAGCGGAGAAGGCCCGAGCGGCCAGGAAGCGAGCACGAGAGAGCTTTCGATAATGGCGTTTCTAGACTCGTCGGTTATCATCGACTACCTCGTCGGCGTTGACCACGTCGTCGAGTACGTCGACGACCAGTCCTCCCTCTTCACGTCGAGTCTGTGTGTCTACGAGGTACTCGAGGGCGAAGTTCTCGGTAGCGGAGAGACGGACGTGATCGGCGCCAGACAGGCGTTCGGGCGGGTGAAAGCACTCGAATTCAACGAGGAGTTGGCGCTCGAAGCAGCCCGGATGCAGGATCAACTGGCCTCGTCAGGAAACGCGTTGCCCACGTACGATTTGCTAATAGCCGCCTCGGCGCGGTCGACGGGAGACGAACTCGCAGTTACGGACGACGACTTCGTCACCGACGCGTTGGAGGACGTCGTCGACGTTCGACGGCTGTGAGGACCGGACATTGTACGCTACTCACCGAGTTCGGCCACGTCATAGACCGTCACGTCTCGGCCGTCGAGCGCCTGCTCCGGAGCGACGCTGCCGCGCCCCGCCTTCCGGCTACGCGGCGGTATCGAAGGATATACGATAATACAGTTGGATTGACGGGTCGAGACGATGCAACGACGAGACGTACTCGGACGATGTTGTGCCGCCGTCGGGACACTGGCACTCGCCGGGTGTTCCGGGCTGACCGGTGACGGGTCGGGAACGAGCGACGGTTCCGGCGGCAGCACGCCGACGGCCGTCCCTCCACGGGGTTCCTTCACGTTCGAACTCGAGTCCAGGGGCAGCGACCGGGGACTGCTGACTGTTACGCGCCAAAGTGGTGATGTGATTCCCGCGGATGAACTCTACGTTCGAGGTGAGAGCTTCGCCGACGTCGACGAAGCCGAGATGACCGAGTCCGGTTCGTGGGCAGGAAGTGCCTCCGGCAGTGCAGACGGCGGTTCGGCCGTCGTTTCCGGCGATTCCGTTTCGGTCGGCGTCCGGATGGACTACGAGGTACGGGTCGTCTGGGAGGCAAGCGACGCCGACAAATCGATGCCGCTAGGTACCGACCGCGGGCCGGACGCCTGACCGGCCACAGGGACGCTGGTCGGTACTGGACGATGCCGAGGTCAGCGGGTCAGTAGGCTGTGATCCGGCCGTCGTGGCAGGTGACACGGCCTCGATCTCCGTCCGAGGCGAGTACTTCGTGGGATTGCTGAGGAACCCGGACGGTGGCGGCCCGTCACGGCGTCTCGCCAGTGATAGCGGGGCCGGGAGCTAACTCCGTACGGTTGCGGGTGCTATTCCCCGAGTTCGGCTACGTCCTCGGCGGTGACCTCGCGGTCGTCGGGCAGTTTCTCGGTGCAGGAAAAACACAGGAAGTGTTCGGTGCCGTCGGCGAGTTCCAGCGTGATGCCGCCCGTGGTATCCTTCTCAAGCGTCCAGATGTTGGCGATCCCGCCCGCTATCGGAACGTCCGTCCCACAGCCGTCGCAGGGCTGGCGGGCCATGAGCGATCCAGCGGGTCCAGGGTCATAGCGGTTGTCCTCTGGGGCCACGCCGGCGGGCTGGTTGCGTTACGCTATGGTGACGGTGGCGTCGCTACCGACGTGGACGGTCGGGGCGGACTAGCGCGCTGTAGCGGTGCTACTCGCGACAGAACTAGGACGACTGGATCTCTTTGAACTGGTCGAGCAAGTCCTCTGTGGATTCACCGGTATCGTACTCTACGCTTCCCTCGTACTCGGTGCGGTCGTCGTCGAAGCTGGCGTCGACCTCGGAGTTCTTGCGCTCACGACGTTCGTGTTCCTCTTCGTCATATGCTCCCATCGACATTGGTAACCACACTCACCCTTGCCAGTTAGTGCCTATCAATGTAACGGTCATTCGTATCACAATTTTAGGCCGATAATAAAGCCGAGAAACGTATAATCAGAGGCTCGAACGGCCGAATCGTGAACTCGTCAAATATCCAACTTGCGGCGAAAGCGGGGCAGCCGGATGCCTACTCCGCCAGGTCGAGCGTGGTGGTCCGGTCCCAGGTCGTCTCGTCGATCACCGCGACCTGGCTCCCGGCGAAGACGTACAGGGAGTTTTCGACGTATCTCGCCCTGGTGGTCCGGTAGTCCATCGCCACGGAGGTGGTGATGTCGAGGGTGCCGTTGGCGTAGCTGACGACGTGGCCGTTCTCGCCCGCCGGGAGGAAGAACACCTCGTGGCGGCGGTCGATGGTGAACGCGTGATGCGAGTTGCTCACTGCCGACCAGCGGGCGTCGAAGATCCGGGAGTCCTCGATCCTGGGGTTGGCGGGGTCAGAGACGTCGAACAGGACGGTCTTGACCTTCCCGTCCTCCTCGCCGATGCCCAGCACGTGGTTCTCGTCGATGGGATGGAGATAGTTCGAGAATCCGGGTAGCTTCAGGGTGCCCACCTCCTCGGGGTTGGCGGGGTCCGAGAGGTCGACGACGTGGAGGGGGTCGACCCGGCGGAACGTGACGACGTATGCCGTGTCGTCGACGTACCGGACGGCGTAGACTCGCTGGTCTTCGCCCATTCCGGTGACGGCGCCCTGTCGCTCGAGGGTCTCGGCGTCGAGCGTGTAGAGGTCGTTGACGCTGGAGGCGTCGCCGGCCGCGGGAATCGTCGTGGCTACCCGGAGCGTGCCCTCGTGCTGGTCCATCGAGAACTGGTTCAGGGGACGGCCCGGGACCGTGCTGGTCGTCTCGACGGCCAGGTCGGTGCCCTGGACGTCGACGCGGACGATGCCCGTCCGGTGGAGGGACCGCTGGCGGTCGGCCAGGTAGTCGCGGTACTGCTGTTCGAGTTCCGCACGGACCTCGGCGCGCTCGTCCTCGTCGAGCGAGGTCAGCCAGTTCCGGACGGCGCGTTCGATCTCCCGGCTCTCGGAGTACGACGAGATGTCGTAGGACCGGATCTCCCGGATGCGATTCTCCAGGGAGGCGGGGGTGCGGTCGAACTCCTCGAGGAAGAACGCGGCCCGGCGGTCGGCCCGGGAGACCGACTCGGTGTAGGTGACGTACAGCGCGTCGTGGGACATGTAGACCACCGTGTTGCGGTTCGTCCCGACGAAACTGGCCGAATCGTGGACCGAACCGTCGCTGGCGTCGAGGGCGAAGGCCGTGTAGGTGGCGTCGACCGGGATCTGGCCGTTGGGATGGTAGACGGCGCCACAGTCGACGGGCGTCGAGTCGCCCAGCGGCGTCAGCGGACAGACGGGGTCGCTGCCGACGTTCGTCCGGGTGACGAGGTAGACGGTGCCGTTGCGTTCCCTGGCGGTGACGAGGGAGTCTTCGAGGGACTTCTCCCAGACCACCTTCGGATTCGAGGCGTTGCTGACGTCGTAGCCGAGGATGCGGTCGTGCTGGAAGACGAGCAGTCGGTCGCCGGTCTGGAGCATCCGCCCGGGGTGGTCGATGGCAGCGACGGCCTCGGGGTCTGCGGGCTGGCTGGCGTCGATGACGTAGCCCTCGCCCTCCCGGCGGACCTTCTTGTGCTCGCCGTCCTCTTCGACGACGACGGTGTGGTCGCCGGTCGACGGCGCGTAGAAGAAGTGCCGGCCGTCGGTCTTCACCAGGTCGGGTTCGTCGAGGCCGGCGACCTGGACGTTCGTCTCGCCGATGCGGTCGGGGGCCTCGACCTTGGCGCTCGATCCACCGGCGTCGGCGGTCGGCGCTCCGGCCTCGAGGGCCACGTCGCCGCCGTCGGCGCCGCCGGACCGGGACGTGAAGACGACGTGGTGGCCCCCGGAGCGTCGCTGGCCCGCCCGGACGTACTCGGCGAAGGCTGATTCGGAGCCGAACTGTTCGACGCTGGCGTCGCCGTCGAGGACCGAGTTCGGCGAATCGGGCGAGTCGGCGTGTGGGCCGGCATCGGCGCCCGGTGCCGCCGGGCCGATGGCCGTGACGGCCGCGCCGACGCCCAGGACCGCACCGAGGAGGACGCCGACGACGAGCAGGGTTGACTGGCGTGACATACCAGTTCCTGGGACCGACGTGACGCTTAAGCTACCGTTGGCTCAAACCGCCGTTTGAGTGACCGGCGAGCGGCTCGTATCGAGTCCGGACCCGACCGGGAGGACGCAACGCAACACACTAGTGGCGTGACAATCTACCTCGGCGCGTGGCAGGGCCGATCCGCCTCCGGAAATCGCACGAGTCGTGGAGCGTCGGCCGCGTCGAACGCGAGTTGCTGAAACCCCTGGACGACCGATTCGGGGCTACGCTCTCGCCTCCCTGGTTCAAACCGCCCGGTGGCTTCGAGGCCCGTCGGCTGGAGATGGACAACGGCGACCTGGCCCTCTTCTGCTGGAGCGATTCGCAGGCGTACTGGCTGGGCAACACGGAGACGCCCGAAGCCCTCTGGCGGACGGACAAGGTGACCTTCGACGAGGCGCCCTACGACGTCGCCCGGTGGGCCCAGCGCGAACTCCTGGCCAGCCTCCACGAGGACGAGCCCTGGCTGGCCGACTACGACCACCTCTCGTGGTTTTTCCTGCCGGTGTTTTGCTCCAAGGACGGCCGTGAGACGACGCGGGCCTTCTTCCGCGACCACTCGGCGGGCTTTCCCGACGCCGACCGCGACGAAGCGCTGCAGTTCTACGAGGACTTCCTGAAAACGGGCGTGCTCGACGACTACCGGTACACGATGGCCGCGAAGCTGGGGACCAGCGAGCGCAACGACCTCGTCAGGATGGGGGCGACCATGGCGGAGTTCAACGCCGCGAAGCTACTCCGGGACGCCGGTCACGACTTCCAGCCGGAGGTCGAACTGGACTCGGGCCACGCCCTGGATTATCGGGTTGCCGACACGCTCGTCGAGGTGACGCGGCCGTCGCCGCCGAGTGAACGGCGTGCTGGGACGCCAGCGAGTGCCCTCCGGGAGACTGTCGATGGGAAGACCAGAGACCAGCTGAAGGCCCACGAGGGGGCCGTGCTGCTGGTCGACTGTTCGAGCTTCAGGGACGACGAGTGGCAGAGCCTGCTGGCGGAGAAGCCCGACCCCGGGTACAAGCCTGCGGCGGTCTATCGGCTGCGGCCGGACGGACGGGTCGAGGGCTACACGACCGGTCGGATGCCGCTGGACCTGGACTCGCTGTTCGAGAACTGAGCGTCGACTGCGATACAGTTTGCTGGAACAGATAGGGACTGACCGACAGCACCGCAAACAGCCAGAAAGCCCCGACTGTCTCGACTCGGTGCGCCGGCTGCGCTCCTCGCTCGTTTCACTCGCTGCGGTGCTTGACCGCCGCGCCTTCGTCGAGACAGTCGCCCCTTTCAGTCCCACCCCGTAGCTCGACTGGCCAGCCGAAACGGGTGGGACTGAAAGGGGCCGGTCGCTCGGTGGCATCTGAGGAAGCAAGCACCGCAGGCCGGAGGCCGAGGAGCGCAGCGACTCAGGGCCGCCGAGCGACCGGGGGCTTTCTGGCGGTTTGCGGTGCCAGCAGCAGTCACGACACGATTACCTGGCGCCATTCCATTTATATACCCTCGACGGAATCACGCAGACAGCAAGGGAGTCACGGGCAGATGGTACGCATCCTCCACACGGCCGACGTCCACCTGGACCCCGACCACCCGGAGCGAGTCGACGCCCTCGAATCGGTCCTCGAACTCGCCACCGAGGAGGGGGTCGACGTGCTCACCATCGGCGGCGACCTGTTCGACAGCGAGCGGGCCGCCGAAGACCTCCGGAGCGACTTCCGGACCCTGTTTTCCGACCTCCCGTTCTCCGTCCTCGCCATCCCCGGCAACCACGACGCCGCAGCGTTCCGGGACGACCTCTTCTTCGGCGAGGACTTCGAGGCGGCGGTCACCGAACCCTTCGGCCACCACGAGTTCGACGAAACCCGGGTGACCACGGTACCCTATCGGGCCGGCGACCCCGACGAGGTCCTCCTGGCCCTCGCAGACCGCGATCCCCACGACGGCCCGGAGGTACTCGTCCTCCACTGTAGCCTCGAAGCGCCGGTCGACTCGACGGCGGGCGACGAGGGCGACGTCCGGTACTTCCCGGTCGACCGCCACCAGCTGGCCGAACTGGACTTCGACTACTGCCTGGCGGGGCACTTCCACTCGGCCCACGAACTCGCCCTCCCCAGGGGCGGCCGGTTCGTCTATCCCGGCAGCCCTGCCTCCGTGACGAGGGCCGAGCAGGGCCGGCGCGGCGCCGTCCTCGTCGACACCGGGGAAGCATCCGTCGACCGGCGGCGCCTCGACACGTTCCACTACGACCGCCTCGACCTGACCGTGACGCCGGGCGAGGAGGCAGCGGTTCTCGAGACGATCGATTCACGGACGACGGCCTGGGCCGACCGGCACGTCGACGCCGCGGTCACCGTCGATGGGTTCGTGGCGATGCCCGAAGCGGAGTTCCACGACGACCTCCAGGCTGCCAGCGGCGGATTTCCGCTGGACGACCGGACCAGGACCGTCGGCTGGCTGGAGTCACACGGGCTCTACGATGCAATCGAGGACGAACTGGCCGACCGCGACCTCCCGACAGACGCCGTCGAGGGCGATAGTGAGGACTACGCCCCCGATGCCTTCGAAGGAGACGTCCGGAGGGCGCTGCTGGCAGCGTTCTCGGCGCTCGAAGCGGAGGGTCGGCTCTCGTGAACCTCGAGTCGATCCGACTGGACCGCTATGGACCCCTCGGCGGCTTCGAGCACGACACCGACGGCGGCCTGGAAGTACTCTACGGCCCGAACGAGGCGGGAAAGACCCTCCTGCTCGAAGGCATCCTCCGGTTGCTCGCGCCGGACGGCGCGGACGCCTTCGACCGCCTCGACAGGGTCGACGACGACCCCGTCGGGACGGTGGTGCTGTCCCGGAGCGAGGACGAAATTACCTTCGAGGGCGAAAAGATGCTGGCAGACGAAGTGGGCGTGACGGCCAGGGAACTGCGCAACGTCTTCGTCGTGCGGGACAGCGACCTGCGGCTGGACGGCGAACACGCCTTCTACGACTCGGTGACCGACCGCATCGGCGACCTGCACACCAGCGAACTCGACGCGCTCCGGGACGAACTGGTCGAGCAGGGTCGGCTGACGCCGACGCGGCTCGACCTGGCGTCGGCAGAAGACCACCACGACGTCAGTGCCGTTCGCGACGAGGCGAGCGACCTTGCCAGCGAGATGCGCAACTACGTCGAGACCGCCGAGAGCGAGGACTACGACGAACTGGAGGCGCGGCTGCTGTCGGTTCGAGGGGAACTCCGTAGCGCCGAGGACGAGCTTGCGGCCCAGCAAGCGGCCCAGGAGGCCCACCGCCACCGGCAGCTGGCCGAGCGGCTGGAAACCTACCGGGAGGCGACCGACGCCCTGGGGGCAGCGAACGTCACCGAAGACGACCTGGAGCGACTCAAAGACCACCAGCGGACCGTCGAGACGGCGACGGAAACGATCGAATCCCTGGGAGTGGACCTCGAGGAGCGTCGGGGGAACGTGGCCGACCTCGAAGGGCGTCTCGAGGAGGTGGAAACGGAACTACAGCCACTGGAGCGACGCGAATCCGAGGTGTCGGCGGTGGCGGATGCCTACGGCGAAGCGCCGGTCGGAGACGGCGCGGAACCCGGCCAGCAGGCACTCTGGTTCGCTGCCGGACTGGCCATCGCCGGCGTCGCCAGCGGCGGCCTGGGTGCGGCGGTCGGAGCGGCGCCCGTCGGCCTGGCGGCGCTGCTCGTCGGCGTCCTCGCGCTCGTCGGCTGGCTGGTGCTCTACCGACGTCGGCGGGCCCACCGACGGGCGGCGGCCGACCTGCAGTCGAGAGCCAGCGAGGCGGGGCTGGACGTCGAGTCAGTCGGGGACGTTCCGCGAGCAGTGACGGACTTCGACGACCGCCTGGCGAGGCTCCGGCGTGAACGCGACGACCTGGCCGAGGACCTGCGACTGGCGCGGTCACGGCTGAACGACTGCGAGGAGAACCTGGCGGAGGCACGGGAGCGGCGGGACGCGGCCCGGGACCAGATCGACGCGTTCCTGGCCGACGCCGGTTTCGAGAGCGTCGCTGCCTGCGAGGCCGCGGTCGAGGCTCGCCAGGCGGCCGTCACCGAGCGCCAGACGGCAAACGAAATCCTCGCAGGTGGGCTCGGCGAGCCGGACGCAGCCGACCCCGGCGAGCGGATCGACTACTGGGAGTCGGCGCTCGCGGAGCTGGAACCGGGGGACGCGGTCGACCCCGACGACTTCGACGAGGGCCGCCTCGCCGACCTCGAAGCGGCCGTCGCGGAACGCTCCGAGCGCAAAGAGCGCCTCGCCGACGAGCTTGCCGACCACCGGGACCGGCTCCGGGCGTTCGAACGACGGGTGGCGGGGCTGGTGACGGAGCCGTTCGTCGAGGAGGACCTGACGCTCTCGGCCAGGACCGTGGCGGGAATCGAGCGGACGGCTGACGACCTCGAACGGCTGGTCGCGACCGTCGACCGGGAGGCCGACGTGGCCCGGGAAGCCATCGACGTCGTCGAGACGGTTCGGGACGCAGAACAGGAGAAGATAGCCGACCTGTTCGGCGGGCAAGGGCGGGCCGCCGAAGTGTTCGGCCGGATCACCGACGGTCGGTACACCGGCGTGACCTACGACGCCGGGGCGGAGACGCTGTGCGTCCACCGGGGCGACGGCGAGACGCGACGGCCGGCACAGTTGAGCCACGGGGCGACGGCCCAGCTGTACCTCGCCGCGAGGGTGTCCCTCGCCGAGCAGTTGCTCGGCGGCGAGCCGGGGTTTTTCCTGCTGGACGACCCGTTTCTTCCCGCCGACCACGACAGACTCCACAGCGGGTTCGACGTGCTCGCGGACCTGGCGGCGGCCGGCTGGCAGGTCCTCTACCTGACGGCCAAGCGCGAAGTCGGCGAGGGCGTCGTCGAGCGCCTGGGACTGAGGCGACGGCGACTCGACGGACCGCTATGACGGGCCGTCGTCCGGGAGCCGGCGCCTCGAAAGGGTTCACGAGAACTCCGGAGGGCTCGGGAGTCCGTCCGACCAATCATCAGGATTATGTACGGCACATGCCAAGCATTGAAGACATACTGGGTCAATGACCTCAGGGAGTTCTGGCACACTTGACGCGACGACCAGGCGGCAAGTGATAGCCGCCGGTGTGGCCGGTGTAGGCGTCGCGACGAGCGGCTGCCTCCAGCGCGTCCGGAGCCTCGTGGGTCGACCCGCGAGCGACCAGGTGTCCCTGACGATCAAGACCATGCCGGCCGACGCCGACGCGCAGGCGACCCGGATCGCCCGGACGCTGGCGACCAACCTCGAGGCGGTCGGCGTCAAGGCCAACATCGCGCTGATGCCACGGGAGGAACTCCGACGGGACGTCCTCACCGGGGGCAAGTACGACATCTACGTCGACCAGTGTCCGACCTACCCCGACCCCGACTACCTCCGGCCGCTGCTCGCCTCCCGGTTCAAGGGCGAACCCGGCTGGCAGAACCCCTACGAGTTCACCAACCTGGAAGTGGACGAACTGCTGACCGAACAGCGCAAGGCCAGCGGCGGAGCTCGTCGCCGGATCGTCAACGAGATCCAGGACGAGATCGCCCGACTCCAGCCGTTTACGATCGTCGCGATACCGACGGAGATCAGCGCCGTCCGGGCGGACCGGTTCGTCGGCTGGAACGGCTTCGGCCTGAGTTCGCCGCTGAGCTACGTCGCACTCGAACGAGCCGACGAGACGGGGCCGGCCGGCAAACTCCGCGTGACCGTCACCGACAGCCGGATCACCGAGAACCTCAATCCCATCGCCGTCGAGTTCCGCGACCGGGGGACGTTCACCGGGTTGCTGTACGACTCGCTCGCCCGGTGGATCCACGGTGAGGTCCGGCCGTGGGCGGCCGAATCCTGGACGTGGCAGGACGAAGGCGAGACCGTGGCGACGGTCACGCTGCGGGAGGGGCTCACGTGGCACGACGGGACGGACCTGACGGTCTCAGACGTCGCATTCACCTACCGGTTCCTCCAGGACACGACGCTCGGCGACGACGGTCCGGCGGTACCGGCCCCGAGATTCCGCGGCCGGACGTCGCTGGTGACCGAGGCCGAGGTGTTCGACGACCGAACCGTCCGGCTACACTTCGGCGAGACGACGCCGGAGGTGGCCCGACGAGCGCTGACGGTCCCCGTCCTCCCGCGCCACGAGTGGAAGCCCCGGACCGACGAGGCCGACATCGCCGGCGTCGACGTGAACAACCGCGTGACCGAGGCGCTGGTCTGGGCGAACGCCGAGCCGGTGGGTAGCGGCCCGCTCCGATTCGAACGCCTCGTCCAGAAGGAGGCGCTCGTCCTCTCGCGGTACGACGATCACTTCCTCCACGGCGACCCGCCGGAGAACCTGGTCGAGTTCGTCGGCGCCGGCGTCCCGTACGAACAGCTGAGCGCCCGGGTCGTCCCCTCCGACGCCGCCGCCATCGAACTCCTGGCAGCGAACGAGGCCGACGCCACCGCCTCCAGCACGAACCCGGCAGTCGTCCCCCGCATCGGTCGGAACGACTCCCTGAAGCTACTCGTCGACCGGTCCCCGTCGTTCTACCACATCGGATACAATACGCGCCAGGAGCCGCTCGGCAATCCCCACTTCCGGCGGACGGTCTCCCGGCTGGTGGACAAGTTACACGTCGTCGACGAGGTCTTCAAGGGCTACGCGGAGCCGGCGGCGAGTCCCCTCGCCGGCACCAAGTGGACTGCGCCGTCACTGGAGTGGGACGACGCCGACCCCGTCATGCCGTTCCTGGGCGAGAACGGCGACCTGAACGTGCCAGCCGCCCGGGAACTCCTCCGGGAGGCAGGCTTCAAGTACGACGACCACGACCGCCTCCTCCACCAGCGATGACGCTCGTCCAGCTGCTCGTCCGGGTCGTCGTCATCGTGGGGGCACTGGTCAGCCTGTCGACGCTGACGATCGTCGGCCGGCCGCGGCTCCGCAGGTTCGCCGCGAACTACCGGTCACGGCTCCGCGAGGTGTTGCCGTATCTCACCCTTCTCGGGGGGATTCTCGCCATCAACAGCGTCGCCCGGAAGGTGAGTCCCGCCATCTCGTGGCTCATCGGCTGGAACGTCACGGGCACCATCTACGCCATCGAGGGGGAGTTCGTCGCCTGGGTCCAGTCGTTCGCCACGGCCGAGCTGACGGCCTACTTCTCGTTCATGTACGTCTACGGCTACGTGTTCGTCCTCTGTTTCCCGGTGGTGGCCTACGCCGCGCTGGACGACCAGCGGTACGTCCGCCAGACCTGTCTTGCCTTCTCGCTGAACTACGCCATGGGCCTCGTGATGTATGTCCTGTTCATCGCCTACGGGCCCCGCAACCTGATGCCCGAACTGGTCGAGTCGCTGATGTACACCAGCTGGCCCGAATCACAGCTCCTGACGAGCGAGGTGAACACGAACACGAACGTCTTCCCGTCGCTGCACAGCTCGCTCGCCATCACGGTGGCGCTCCTCGGCGTAAAGACCCGCAAGCACTATCCGGCCTGGACCTACCTCTCTGCGGCCTTCGCGGCCAGCATCGTGACCGCGACGATGTATCTCGGTATCCACTGGGGCACCGACGTCGTCGCCGGCGCGGCGCTGGCGGCGTTTACCGTCTGGGCCGCTCCGCGACTCGACGACCGGCTCAGGGCGAGAAACTGGGGCGATGGTCACACCGGACGGGCCCTCGACGCGCTCGAGAAATCCGCTGCACGCCTCCGGCGACTCGTGGCAGAACGCGACCCCTGACGGCAGGTAGGACGCAAGTACGATTTTCCGTCACTGGGCCGGGCTAGGGCACATGGAAGCCCACGAAGCCGTAGTTCTCGACCGGATTCCCGACGAGAGAACAGCGGGCAGTCTCACCTTCGTTCGGGGAGAAGGGGCGACTTCGGCGCCGGCGACCTCGTCGCCGCGCCAGCGCATTTCGCTGCCCTGGGCCAGCGACTGCCGTGGGGCCAACCCGTCGAGCGGCCGGCGATGAGTTGCGGCAGTGCCGACGGAGACGCATGACGGCAGTACTGTACACCCTCGAGTACCCCTTCCAGGCAAAGACCTACGAGGCGGTCCACCCGCACGTCGACGCCGACGCGGCCTACCTTCCGCTACGGCCCGACGCGCTCGACGCCACAGTCGCCGTTCCCCAGGTGGATCTGCACTGGGGCGAGGTAGGCTACGTCGACCGGCAGGTCCGCGAGATAGACCCGGACGTCGTCGTCTACAACCACAACTTCCGTCACCGGGCCATCGACTTCCAGGCCGACTACCCCCTGGTCCACCTGCGTCACGGCGCCTCGGTCGGTCGCGGGACGGTGCGGGACGACGTTCGCGAGGTGTTCCCGCTGGTCGACGCGGCGCTGGCCCCCGGAATGTGGTGGGCCGACCAGTACCGCCAGACGGGACCGGACCTCCGCGTCCAGACCGTGGGGGTCCCGGAGGCCGACCCGCTCGTGGCCGAGGACCCACCGAGGGAGCGACGGGTCCTGTACGCGCCGACGAACCACCGGTACGGCGAGGGATCGCTCCTGAACACCGCCGGGCACGTCCTCGACGTCTTCGACGGGTCTGCCTACGACCTCGTGTTTCGTCCCCACCTTCACGATACCCGACAGGCGCCGGCCAGGGAGGTCGTCCGGCGGTGTCGCGAACGGATCTGCGACCTGCCGAACGTCACCTTCGACGACCGCTGGTCGCCGCTGCCGGCGCTCCGGAGTGCGGACCTGCTGCTGTCGGACTACTCGGGAATCGTCACCGAGTGGTTGCACACGGACCGGCCGCTCGTCCAGTTCGAGAACGTGGTTTCGGCGGAAAACAGCGTGCCGGCGTTCGGGTACCGGACGGACTCGCTGGACCTCGAGACGGTCGACCGGCTGTACGACGCGGGTCACGAGCCGGCAGTCGCCGAGCGACGGGCGGCCTGGCTGGAGAAGCTGGGGATACCGATGGACGGCCGGGCCGGCGAGCGGGCCGCACGCGTCATCGAATCGTACGTGAGGTAGCCACGGTTCCTACGTTGGCGTAGCCAGGGCTCCTGCGTGGCGTCGCCGCAGTTCCGGTCGGCAGAAAAGCGCTGTTCAGGCGACGGCGGCCTCGTCGGCCTCCAGCAGTTCCTGATAGCGGTTGCGGATCGTCACCTCGGAGATGGAGGCCACGTCGCTGACCTCGCTCTGGGTGAGCTTCTCGTTGCACAGCTGTGCCGCCGCGTACACGGCCGCTGCGGCCAGCCCCACGGGGCTCTTGCCGACGTGGACCTGGGCGTCCTTGCCGGTCCGGAGCAGTTCCCGGGCCCGGCGTTCGACCTCGTCCGGGAGGTCGAGCGCCGAGACGTAGCGGGCGACGTAGCTCTCGGGGTCGGCCGGCTCCATCTCGAGACCGAGTTCACGGACGACGTACCGGTACGTCCGGGTGAACTCCATGTCGTCGATGCGGCTGACGGTCACTACCTCGTCGATGCTGCGGGGGGTCCCGGCCTGTCGAGCGGCGGCGTAGACCGCCGCCGAGGCGACGCCCTCGATCGACCGGCCCGGCAGGAGGTCCTCCTCGAGGGCCCGGCGGTAGATGACCGAGGCGGTTTCGCGAACGCTCTCGCCGAGGCCGAGTGCGCTGCCCATCCGCTCGATTTCGCCCAGCGCCTGCTTGAGGTTGCGGTCCTGGGAGTCTTTCGTCCGGAAGCGCTCGTCCCAGGTGCGCAGCCGCTGGAGCTGCTGGCGCTTGCGCGACGACAGGGCGTTGCCGTAGGCGTCCTTGTTCTGCCAGCTGATAGTCGTCGACAGCCCCTTGTCGTGCATCAGGTTCGTCGTCGGGGCGCCGACGCGGCTCTTCTCGTCTTTCTCTGCCGAGTCGAAGGCGCGCCACTCCGGCCCGGGGTCTATCTCGTCGGTGTCGACGACCAGACCGCACTCGTCACAGACCGTCTCGCCGTGAACCTCATCGCTGACCAGCGACCCGCCACACTCGGGACAGGTCCGCTCCGCTTCTCGCTCCGTCTCTCGGCTCGTCTCTCGTTCTATCTCTCGGTTCGCCTCGTCCGTTTCGCGGGTGGCTACCCGGTTCTGTTCGTCTCCCTGGTGAAGTCGTGCGTATGCCATGGTGGTTGGAGGGCGGGGGCTACCGAGGGGGAATGCCGAAAAAGCCCGGCAGCCAGAAGTCCTACGCGATTATATGCACCGAGCGTATTTAAAAGTTTCGTGATAGTTCATCCCAACATCCCCTTACAGTACGCTGTTTTTCTATCTGACAATATTCGTATATGACGGTGATAGCCGGACCGGGAACGCGACGGTCGTCAGTCAGGACCGGTCGAGCGGAGTCACGGCCGATCGAGGTAGGTCATCGCCTCCTCGTCGGTGACCTGACCGAACCGGCGGTAGAACTGGCCGACCGCCCGGAAGCCGGGCGGCGCGTCGACGGTGACGACGGCGTCGGCTTCCCCTCGCAGGTCCCGGAGGGCGCTGGGTGAACTGACCGGCACCGCGAGGACGACCGAGGCGGGCTCCAGGTCGCGAACGAGGCGGAGGCAGGCTCGCGCAGTCGCTCCGGTGGCGATGCCGTCGTCGACGACGACCACGTGCTTGCCGGCGAGGTCTGGTGGGTCGGGCGTCCCCCGGTACCGCTCGGTTTTCTCCCGGGCCGTCTCCATCTCCCGTTCGCGCTGGCGGTCGACGTAGTCCCGCGAGACGCCGAGCTGTGCGATCGCCTTGTCGTTGAGCCACGTCGCGCCGTTGCTCGCCACCGCACCGATGGCGTACTCGGGGTTGTTGGGGGCGCCGATCTTCGAGGCGACGACGACGTCGAGCGGCGCGTCGAGTCGGTCCGCGACCGGTCTGGCAACGGGGAGCGCTCCGCGAGGGATTCCCAGGACGACGTCGGCCGTGATCCCCTCCTCTACGAGGCGATTAGCGAGTCGCCGGCCGGCGTCGGCGCGGTCGTTGAACATACTGAGTCACCTGGGCCCTCTAGGGGAGTCGGGGATTTGTGGCTAGCGTCGGCTGTCGCCGGCCGGCGGCGATGCAGCCATCTGTGCAACGTTACCTCCTCGTCCGGCACGGAGCCCGCGCTTCCGGTTCGCGAAATAGGTTTCTGCGAACGAGGGATTCGCAGACCGCTGCGAAACGACGTCCACTCCGGCGGCGACGGTCGGTCGTCCCGGTCGGCCCCTCTGACTTACCGCCCCGCAGTGGCGCGGTTCGCGGCCCCGTTTCACCTTTCTCGACGATTGTGAAACGGCGGAACTGTTTTCGGAGCAAACCGACGGACGCGGGCCAAGCGGTGGAGACGGCGAGGGGCCGGTGACCTGACTGAAGACTACCAAGATCAGGCCGCGAGCCGTGGTGACGGCCACCCCGACGACGCCACGGCCGGGCGAATACAGCCCATTTCGGTTCATTCAATATTTCCGAAATGGACCGATGTACCGTCCGTTGGCGGCCGTGTCTGCCGCTCGCCGTACGGGCGAGGCCCCGGGCCGGCAACCGGAAGCGTCGTTGCGCCGGAGTTGGCGTTCGTGGGGTGACGGAGGCACGCTCCCGGGGAAAACGCAGAACAGCGCGGGGCCGACTGTCGAGGGGCGGCACGAGGCCGACGGTCAGCACGGGGCCGACAGTCGAGGTCGTCCCGTTTTCCCCGGGCAATTGGTGAGAATTCAGGCGTTACAGACCAGGACCGGCCGTTCCGTGTTGAGGATGACCTCCTGGGTGACGCTCCCGAACAGGAGTTTGCCGGTCGCCGAGCGCTTTCGACCCGCGAGGCCGATGACGTCGGCGTCGAGTTCGTCGGCGAGGTCGATGATAGACCGGGCCGGCTCGCCGCTCTCCTCGTGGAACTCGATGTCGACGCCGGCGTCCTCCAGGATGTCCTGTGCCCGGTGTATCGCGCCGACCTGCATCACCGAGGCGCCCTCCGGATTGTCGACGAAGTCGTGAAGGAGATGGACGCGAACGTCCCCCGTGTCGAACAGTTCGACGACCTTCTTCGCGAGGACTGTCGCCCGCTCTTCGTCTTCGTCGATGCCGAGTAGTACGTCTTTCATAGCGAGACGTTCGACAACGTCTCTCATATAACCATGGTCTAGCTTACCAGGGTTCGAGGGAGAGGACGGCGTGGCGTGGTGGGAACCGAGGCGTCGAATCTTGTGCGCGATTCGTCGCGAGAGCGCCGCGAACGCCGTCACAACGGGGGCGGGTGACGGCTCCGGCGGCCAGCCGGTGGCCACCGAGCGGCCGATATCGGGAGCCTTGGCCGTTGAGAGTCGGATATACGACCGTCATTCGAAGAACTGACCGCCTGGCCGTCACGATACTATATTCCACAGCTTCGTGGCCGCTGGAAACCTCATATTTTGTTATTTAGATGGCACCCTTAATACACACTAGTTTGAGTTCAGCCCTGCTGTATGCGTCGGGTGTTAACTGGTATCAACGGCCGGCCGGCCTCGTTCGTGGCCGTCGGTCCGTCCGAATCTCGTCCCATTCGTGCGGAAGCCGAGGAGCACCTCCGCAGAACGGTCGAGACGGACCAGCCGGTGCGTCGGCTCCGGATGACCGGCAGCCGTGTGCGCACCAGTTACCACCTGACCGCCAGCGGAAACTCGCGACGACAGACCTCACGGGCCCGGCGACCGACCCGGTCGTCAGGGTCCGTCGCTCCGGGGCCTGTCGGGGAGTCAGGACTACAATACTCATGAGCGAAACCGATCCGACGTTCGATAGGCGAAACGTGATCAAATCACTCGGTGCGGCTGGGCTCGTCGGCCTCGCAGGCTGTACCAGTACCGACGGAGACGGCGACGGTGGCGGTGACGGCAACGGTGGCGGCGACGGCGACGGTGGCAGCACCGACGGTGGCGACGGCGGCAGCGACTACCCGGCTATCGGGAACTTCCCACCGGAGGGTGACACGGCCACCTTCGGTTTCAACGTTCCCCAGTCCGGCCCCTACGCGTCGGAGGGGAAAGACGAACTCCGGGCCTACAGGCTGGCCGTCGACCACCTCAACAACGGGGGCGGCTGGGTCGACTCACAGTTCGACGACCTCTCGGGCGACGGCGTGCTCGGCTACACCATCGACCACGTCGACGGCGACACCGCGACGGACGCCGACCAGGCACGACAGTCTGCCTCCCGGATGATCAGCCGGGACAAAGTCCTCATGGTCAGTGGTGGTTCGTCCAGTGCAACCGCCATCTCGATGCAGAGCCTGTGCCAGGAGGAGAAGGTCATGTTCATGTGCTGTCTGACGCACTCGAACGACACCACCGGGAAGGACTGTGTGCGGTACAGCTTCCGGGAGGTCTTCAACGCCTACATGACCGGACAGGCGCTGGCACCGGTGCTCAAAGAGGAGTACGGTGAAAATCTGTCCTTCTACCAGCTATACGCGGACTACAGCTGGGGACAGACCCAGCAGGCGTCGATGAACAAGTTCTTCACCGAGGTCGCGAACTGGAACGAGATCGACAGCGTCGCCACCCCGCTGGGGACCAGCGACTACCAGTCGTACCTCTCGGAGGCCGCAAACTCCGGCGCCGACGTGCTCGTGTTGAACCACTACGGGCTGGACGGCGCGAACTCCGTCGGCCAGGCCTTCGACGCCGGCCTCAAGGAGGACATGGAGATCGTCCTCCCGCTGTACAACCGGCCGATGGCCAACGCCGTGGCCCCCGAGGCGATGGAGGGCGTGTTCGGCACCGTCGCCTGGGACCCCCAGATCGACAACGCACCCTCGAACGAGTTCACCAAGGTGTTCCGCGACGAGTACGACCGGTATCCCTCCGGGCCGGCACAGCTGGCGTACGCTCAGACGCTGCAGTACGCCGCTGCCGCCGAGCGGGCCGGGACGTTCTACCCGCCCGAGGTCATCCGGCAGCTGGAGGGCTTCGACTACGACAACATCGGCATGGGGTCGGAGACGATGCGGGCCTGCGACCACCAGGCCCAGCGCGCCGTCCCGGTCGTCAGGGGCCTGGGTCCTGACGAACAGGAGGCCGGACGGCTGTACGATATCGTCAACCTGACCAGTCGAGAGGAACTGGGCTACGCCTGCGACGAAGGCCCCGCTGCGGAGTGTGAACTCGGCAACTACGGCGACGAGTAACGACTTCGCAGCCCGGAAACCCTCTCATGATCAAATCCATACATGTATCAGAGCGATCCCGCTCAGCGACTCGCACGTCGTCACGTCCGTACGAGGCGGTCACACGATACAGGACATTTATAACAATTCCAAAACGTGACTCCAACGGTGAGCGTGAATGAGTGTTGTTAACGAAACCCTAGTCGTCCTCTTGAACGGGCTCCAGAACGGGGCGATCTACGTCCTGCTGGCCGTGGGCCTGTCGATCATCCTCGGGACCCTGAAGTTCGTCAACTTCGCACACGGTGCCCTGTACCTGATCGGCGCCTACGTCGGGCTCCTCGTGGCACTGGAAACCCAGCTGACCGGCGGCAAGCTATCGGAGTGGGGCTACCAGACGATCGGGCTCGACATGGGTTTCTTCGCGGCGCTGGTCGTCGTGCCAATCGTCGTGTTCGTCATCGGCCTGGCCTTCGAACGGCTCGTCGCACAGCCGTTCTACGACCGGCCGGACACGGACCAGATCCTCGTGACGTTCGGGCTGGCGATCGTCGTCCAGGAGCTGTTCCACGTCATGTTCGGGAGCCAAAGCATCGACTTCGCCCAGCCGGGCTGGGCGTCGGGCCCCATCGGCCTCCCGATCATCGGGTCCTACCCCAAGTGGCGACTGGCGATCATCGTCATCACGGCGGCGCTGGTCTTCCTGGTGTACCTGTTGATAGAGTACACCGACTTCGGACTGGTCGTGAAAGCGGGGACGCTCGACGCCGAAATGGTCGAACTGCTCGGTATCAGGCTCTCGCGTCCCTACCTGCTCGTCTTCGGCGTGGGTGCGGCCCTCGCTGGCGTCGCCGGCGTCGTCGGTGGGCCGATCGAGGTCGTCAACCCCGACATCGGGATGACTATCCTTGTACCCGCGTTCCTCGTCGTCGTCATCGGCGGCGTCGGCAGCATCGCGGGGGCAGTCCTCGGCGGGATCATCTTCGGGTTGACCGAGTCCGTCCTCATCTCGGTCGCTCCGGCGTGGTCGCAGATCGGTATCTACGTCCTCGCGGCGATCATCCTGCTCGTCAGGCCCCAGGGCCTGCTCGGTAACGAGGAGGTGGCTCCGTGAGCGACGAAACGCCGACCTCGGAGCCGCACGCGGCGGCCTCCGAGCAGGCGGAGGCCCCGACGCTCGCAGAGATGTTCCGGCCACACGGCCGGGAAGCCCGGACGATCGGCCTGACTGCGCTCGCACTGGTGGTGTACCCCTGGCTGTTCACGGAGGCCCCGGTCATCAGCGGTCTCCTGCAGGGCTACCACCCGCTGGCGTCGCTGATCCTGGTCTGGGGCATCTTCGCCCTCGGCTTCGACATCCTGCTGGGTTACACCGGCCTGCTGTCGTTCGGTCACGCGGCGTTCTGGGGCGGGTCTGCCTACGCCGCCGGGGTATTCTCCCACCGGTTCCTGGGCGACCCCCTGGTCATCCTCGCCGTCGCCATCGTATTCGCCGTCCTGCTGTCGTGGGTCATCGGCTTCATCTCCCTGCGACGGGGCGGCATCTACTTTGCCATCCTGACGCTGGCGTTCGGACAGATGCTGTTTTACCTGTCCGCGTCACCGCTTGGCTGGCTCACCGGCGGCGAGAACGGGTTCACTGACGTGGCTATCGGGCCGATCCTGGGTACGATCGACCTCGGGATGGATCTGCCGGTGCTGACGATTCCGGGGCTCGGCATGGGCTTTGACCTCTCCATGTTCCTGGGGACCTGGCTCTACCTGTTCATCGCCATCTGCACCCTGCTGGCCGTGGCACTGGGATACCGCATCCTCAAGTCGCCGTACGGCATGGTGTTCAAGGCGATCCGCGAGAACGAACAGCGGGCCGAGTTCGTCGGGCTGAACGTCTGGCGCTACAAGCTCATGGCGTTCGTCATCTCCGGCGGCTTCGCCGGCCTCGCCGGCGGTCTGTACGTCATCCACCAGCAGTACGTACCGCTCAGTTCGCTGAACTGGGCGGTCAGCGGTGAAGTCGTCGTCATGGCGGTGCTCGGCGGGACCGGCTCGCTACTGGGCCCCATGTTCGGCGCCGGCCTCTACAAGTACATCCAGAACGTCGTCAGCGGGATGGACCAGCTCGTCGTTCCCATGACGGACATCGTCCTCATCACGGACTTCGGCCACTACTGGCACCTGCTGCTGGGACTGGTGTTCGTCCTGGTCGTCTGGCTGGCACCCCGTGGACTCTGGGGCGCCTTCGAGGACGGGCGAGACTTCCTCGTACGGGCACTCGACCGGTTCCGCGGAGGTGACGAGTGATGGCGCTACTGGAAACGCAGGAACTCACGAAGAACTTCGGCGGCCTCACGGCCACCGACAACGTCAGCATCGAGATCGAACAGGGCGAACGCGTCTCGATCATCGGCCCGAACGGCGCCGGCAAGTCGACGCTGGTGAACCTGATCACGAGGATGCTCGAACCGTCACACGGCGACATCCTGTTCAAGGGCGAGTCGATACTCCGGAACGAAGCCCACGAGGTGGTCCAGAAGGGCATAAGCAAGTCCTTCCAGACGGCCTCGATCTTTCCGGAGCTATCGGTCCTGGAGAACGCCGAGATCGCGGCGCTGGCCGCGGAACGAGGGCCGTTCAACTTCGACCTGCTCCACCACCGTGACAGTCTCCGGAACGTCCACGACCTCGCCCGGCGCACCCTGGAGGGCGTCGGCCTGGAGAACCAGGCCGAAATGCCGGCGGAAGACCTGCCGTACGGCGACAAGCGGCGCCTGGAACTCGGCGTCGCCCTCGCCTCGGAGCCGGACCTGCTGTTGATGGACGAGCCGACGGCCGGGATGTCTCCCGAGGAGACCAACGAGACGGTCGATCTCATCGAGGACGTAAAAGAACAGTTCGACCTGACGTTCGTGCTCATCGAGCACGACATGGAGATCATCTTCGGGATCTCGGACCGCATCATCGTCCTCAACCGGGGCGAGGTCATCGCCCGGGGTACCCCCGAGGAAGTAAAGGGTGACCCGCTCGTCCAGGACGCCTACCTCGGAGGTGTCGAACTGTGAGCCTGCTCGAACTGTCGGCAGTCGACTCCTACTACGGCGAGAGTCACATCCTGCGTGACCTCTCGCTTACCGTCGACGAGGGCGAAATCTGCGCCCTGCTCGGTCGTAACGGGGCTGGCAAGACGACGACGCTCCGGAGCATCGCCGGTGCGGAACCGCCGGAGGTGCGCGACGGGACCATCTACTTCGACGGCGAGGACATCACCGACGTCGCGGCCGACGACGTCGCGATCCGCGGTATCTCGCTCGTCCCGGAAGAGCGGCGCGTCTTCACCGATCTGACCGTCGAGGAGAACATCCACCTCCCCGAAGTCGCCTCAAACCGGTCCAACACGATCGGCCGGTCGGTCGCCGAAACCGACGGCGGCATGACGGCCGAAGAGATATACGAGGACTTCCCGCGCCTCGACGAGCGGCGCACGCAGAAGGCCGGCACGCTCTCTGGCGGCGAACAGCAGATGCTGGCCATCGCCAGGGCGCTCCGGCAGGACACCCAGTTGCTGATGCTGGACGAACCCTACGAGGGCCTCGCCCCGCAGATCGTCGCCGACGTCGAGGACGCCGTCGAGCGGATCAACGAGCGGGGAACGACCATCCTGCTCGTCGAGCAGAACGCGGCGGCGGCGATCAACATCTCGGACACCGCCTACGTCATCGACCAGGGCGAGATCGTCTTCGACGGCACGGCCGAAGATCTGCGCGAGGACGACCAGACCCGCCAGCAGTACCTGGGGGTGTGACTGTGGCGACAGCCGACATCGACCCCGAGGCGGCCCTCGACGCGCTAATAGAGCGGGGTATCGTCGTCGAGGCGTCTGACGGCACGCTGTCGACGACCGACGACTTCGAGCGGACCCGGGCGGTCTACTACGACACCTACGTCGCGATCGGCGACGACGACCTCGTGGCGACCGTCGCCGAGGTCTTCGACGTCGACGAGGAGACGGCCGCCCGCCGCATCGAGGACGAGGACCTCACCCGCGAGGGGATCATCACCTACCTCTCGTTGCAGTCCGAACTCGACCCCAGACCTGACGACCTGACGCTGGCGGTGATGGCGGAACTCGTCACGCAACTGGGGCCCACGTCGCCGGTGCCGGAGTCGCTCCAGGAGGTCGACGACGACAGCCACGAGGCGTTCCTGTCGGCGAACCCGGACGCGGTGGTCACGGTCTGGAAGCGGTACTGTGACCCATGCGACGAGATGAAAGCCGACCTGGACGGGATCTGCGACCGGCTCCCGGACGGCGTCGCGGTGGCAGGCCTGGAGGGCGAAGTGTGTCACGAGTTCGTCAACCGGTACGACGTCTCGGCGGCGCCGGCGCTGGTCTGCTTCCGGGACGGCGAGCACGTCCGGACCGAGACCGGCCGCCAGACGCCAGCGGACGTCGGCGCCATCGTCGACGAGGTGTACGCGTAGCGACTCCGTCGGTTAGCGACACAGAGCGGCGCGAGACGCGGCCACCGCGATGGACGGGTCGGCACACGCCACGGCTGCGGTCCCTAGTTCTCGATTGCGCGGTCGTACCACGACGGCCGGTCGACGGACGTTTCGCCGACGGCGGTGTACTCGACCGACCGCTGGACCGCCACCGGACCGTTCTCGACGTCGCCGTCGAACGTCACGTCGAACGAACGGACTATCCCACGCTCGTCGATACTCGCCGTGAGGTCGACGTTGCGGGCGTTTTGCACGTCGAGTACCCCGTCGAGTCTCGCCTTCGAGCGACGCGGCGTCCGTCCGGCGTTCGCCAGTCGATAGACGTGGTCGCCACCGACGGTCGCCCTCCCCACGAGCGTCGTCGGAATGGCGTCGAACACCGTCCCGAAGTACTGCTCCGGCGTGCCGTCCTGGCCGCCGAACGGGACCGTCGTGACCCAGTAGCGCCAGGAGGCGGTGAAACCGTCCGGGGGCTCGAACGAGTTGTAGGTGGCGTTGCCATCCCCGGGAGAGAATCGCCTGAGGTAGACGTCGCCGTCTGACCAGTAGGCGGCCGAGGCCGGCGGTTCGCCGAGCAAGACCGGTGCCTCCGGCCCCGACGTCGCGACGCTCACCAGGTACGTCCGGTCGGCGGCGAGCTGAACGCGGACTGACAGCGACGAGCGGAGCTGTCGGTCGGCGCCGTGGACCGTTCGCGTCGCTGCCAGTTCGTAGCTGGTGTCGACGAGCCCCCTGGCGTGGGCTGCCGCCAGGGCTTCGGCGTCGTCGACGCCGGCGGCGGACACGCCGGGTGCGTAGACGGGCCGTTCAGCCGGCGTTCCCGTCTCGGTCGGCTCCGGACTTCCGCCCTCGGCGCTGGCCCCACCAGCGGGCGAGTCGCCGCTCGTCACGTACCGGATTCCCCGGTCTACGCCGACCCCGACGAGCACGCCACCGGCCGCTGCGGCGAGCAGGGCTCTGCGACTCGGGCCGGCCGTCGGCCCGGTCGCGCCATCGTCCTCCGCTCCACCTGATCCCACGGCGCCCCCGTCCCCGCCAGCCGCTCCGTCGCCCGAAGGCGCGTCGGCCGGCGAATCCAGCCACGGCGGCGCTTGCGGCGTCGGTGCCGTCGAATCGACGGCGGGTGATGCCGCCGGCGTACTGACTGCGCGGTCGTCGTCCGCTGGATCGGTCGCGTCCGGCTCCGTGGCGGCGTCGTCCGTCGGCCTGTCGGCTGCCGGGGTCGGCTCGTAGTCGAAGTGGTCAGAAAGCAGGCGGTCGGCGACAGCCGGTTCGACGGCGTAGCGCAGCAGCCGGTAGAGGTCGGCGGCGTCGACGACCCTGGCACCCGCCGGGACGGCGTCCGCCGGCAGGTCTCCGGCCGTCACGACGACGTCCGCGTCGGGCGCAACCGCCGGGTCCGTCCCGGCGGCAACCCGGTACAGGGTCTCGTCGTCCTGGCCCCGAGCCGAGACGTAGATTCCGTCGTGGGACCGGCGGGTCTCGAACCCCCGGGCTGCCCAGAGGTCGGCAACGAAGGCAGCGAACTCCTCTGGGTCGGCCCCGGAGACGAGTCGCTCTAGCGTCGCCGCCGAGAGTCCCATAGGGACTGATGGGCGAGCAACAAGTCAAAGGTTCCCCCGCAAGCGACTCCACGTCAGGGCTGTCACACCCGGTCGTTGCCGGCCGACCGGCGTTTGACGGTTGCTGGCGGTCCCCGACGCAGGTCGATGACCGGTCCGGCTCGACGGGCTAGATTACTGGGCTATTTGCCCCATTCATCCGGAGACGGCCCGCAGTTTTCCCACGGGACATGCTGCCCAGCGAACGTGCGACACGGCGACGATTGCGGCGCGAGTTCCCCGACCACCTCGCGGTGGTCGACCTCCCCCACGGCGTGGCCGCCGGGGACGTCACCCCCGAGACGGCCGTCGTCTGGACGCGGACGGCCGAACCGGCGGTGGTCCACGTCGAGTACGCCACCGACCCCGACTTCGCCCGGTCCGACCGGGCGATCCCGCGACCCACCGACGAGGGTCGCGAGGCCGACCGGACGGTCAGCGTCCGGCTTCGGGGTCTCCGGCCGGGGACGCGCTACTACTACCGGGTCTGGGCGCTGTCGGGTGCTGGCGCCGCCGAGCTGTTCGACGCGCCGGAGTGTGCGACGACCGGCCGGTTTCACACGGCGCCGTCGCACGACGACGACGCGGCCGTCTCGTTCGTCTGGACCGGCGACACATACGGCCAGCGCCGCGAACCGCCCTACCAGGTCCCCCGGCAGATGGCTGGCTTCGACCCGGACTGCTTCCTGTACCTCGGCGACACCATCTACGCCGACTCGCCGACGCCGGCGGTCCCCGACGGCGAGCCCGAGTCCGTCGACGACTACCGCGCCAAGTACCGGGAGGTCCGCGAGGAGGCCACGAACCTCCGGGAGTTCCTCGCCCGGACGGCCGTCGTTCCCATCTGGGACGACCACGAGGTGGCAAACGACTGGGCCGGAACGGTAGAAACGCGCCTGCCAGCCGGCCGGCAGGCCTTCTTCGAGTACTGGCCGGTCGACACACACGAGTCGGTGACGGGCGCCGACGAGCACCGGCTCTACCGGTCGTTCCGGTGGGGCGAGCGCGTCGAACTGTTCGTCCTCGACACCCGGCAGTACCGCGACGACAACGGATTGCCGGACGGCCCCGAGAAGACGATGCTCGGCGCCGAACAGCGCGAGTGGCTGAAAGACGGGCTCGAAACGTCCGATGCGACGTTCGCCCTCGTGGCCAGCAGCACCTCGCTGTCCAGTCCGTCGAGCGACCCCGACGAGCGGGACTCCTGGGCCAGCGGGGATAGCGAGACGGGCTTCGAGTCCGAGCTCCTGGAGATCACCGGCCACGTCAGGGAAGCGGTCGACAGCACGGTGGTCTGGCTCACGGGCGACCGGCACTTCGCCCGGCTCGCCTCGTTCGACCTCGACCGCGACGGCCAGCCGGAGATGTACGAGGCCATGGCGTCGCCGATGGGGGCCTGGCCCCGCGAGCCCGGCGACCCGGACGCGACGCTCGCCCCCACCGTCCACTTCGAGAAGGGCGGCAAGTACGAGTACGGCGAGTTCTACAACTTCGGTCACGTCGAGGCAGACGACGACGCGCTCCGGGTCAGCATCTACGACAAGGTCGGGGAGCGTCAATGTACGGTGGAAATCGACGCCGACGGCGGGTGGCCGACCGTCGACCAGCCGGACGGGGACGGGCACGAGAACGGGGACGATGACGCCCCGACCCTCGCCGAAACGCTCCGGCGGCGATTCGGCGCAACGGTCGGGCGGTGGCTGTAGCGGACGATGGCGCTCGAACTCCTAGCCGTCGCCGGGTTGGCGATCGCCGTCTTCGTCGGCGTGACCGTCGGCGGCTCGTCTACCGGGGTCGCGTTCGGGCCGGCCGTCGGCAGCGACGTCATCACGATGCGCCAGGCGTCGGCGCTGATGGCGGGGTTCGTCCTCCTGGGCGGCGTCACCGTCGGGACGCGCGTCGTCGAGACGCTGGGGAAGAAGATCGTGCCGCCGACGGCCTTCACGATGGAGGTCGCGGTCGGCATCTTGCTGTTCACGGGGCTGAGCATCCTCGTGGGCAACCTCCTGAAGGTCTCCGTCAGCACGAGCGAGACGGCCGTCGGGGCGGTCGTCGGCACGGCCACGGCGCTGGGCGTCGTCGACTGGGGCGTCGTCGGCCACCTCGTCATCTGGTGGTTCGTCTCGGTCGTCGTCGCGTTCTGGGCGGCGGCGGTCGTCGGCCGGTACGCCTTCGAACCGCTGCGGGACCGCCTGGACCTCGACTCGGGAGGTCGAAAAGTTTTCTCGCGGCTCCTCGCCGTCGGCCTGGGCTGTTACATGGCGTTTACGGCCGGGGCGTCGAACACGGCGAGCGCCGTCGCGCCGCTGGTCGGCGCCGGCCGCCTGGGGATGGTGCCCGCCGTCCTTATCGGCGGGGTCGCCATCGGCCTCGGGAGTTTCCTGCTGGGTCACCGGACGATGGAGACCATCGGCGAGGGCATCACGTCGCTGCCCATCGAGGCCACCCTCGTCGTCGAGGCGATGGCGGCGACCATCGTCACCCTGCTGAGCCTCGCGGGCATTCCAGCCAGCATCGCCATCACGACGACGACCTGCGTGATCGGCCTGGGCTGGGGCCGGGCGAGTCGGCGCGAGTCGATCGAGTCGGGGGACGGCGGTAAATCAGCCCGGCGTCGGATCGCCGCGCTCTACGACCGCCGGACCGTCGGTCGCATCGTCGCGACGTGGGTCGCCACGCCGACGTTGGCCGGTGGGCTGGCGTTCGTGGCGTTTCGGCTGGCACTTGGCTAGTGCGATTTCGGTCGGTCGAGCGATGAAGATGGGTTCCTCCGCACATCTTATAGCCAGGAGGGGAACAAGCTCTGAAAAGTGAATGCCCGAGAAACCACGGAACTACGACCGCGAGTTCACAACGCCACTCGGGTACCGAGCACGGCGACGAATCGGCTACTGCCACGACCACGGCGACGTAACCCGGTTCGTAGTGCAGGTGGAACACCGCCTCGACGGGGAGTGGGCCGAAGTCGTTCGTTTCGACCACGATCCCCACGGCGAACAGGGCCACGACGTGACCGTCGACGCCGTCCACACGGACGTCTATCGAGATGGCGAGAAGCTACGGTCGCCGGAGATCTTCCCGCCGATGCCCGCAAACAGTGCCCTCGCGAGTGTCGAAGTACACATTACCCAGCACGGCAAGCGATACGTCAAGAGGTTTGAGGAATGGCACCAGATCAGGAACCGATGACCGACGACGAACTCGAGGAGTTCGAGGACGCAATGGAAGAGCAGGGTGAAGAACTCCGAGAAGCGCTCGCTGAGGACCTGGGCGGCGACCCTGACGACTACCGAAAGCGTCCCGTCGCCGACGGCGAGGAGTAACCGACTCTTCTCTCGATCAGCGATCTTCAGCAGATTCGTCTCTCGTCGTAAGCGTCCAGGAAACGGGATCGCCTCGGGTCCCATGTTCCGTGTTTGAGCGAAACGCTCGCCAGCCAACTTCGGCGACCCTGCAATAGAATGCGGGAGAGGAGATTTCAGACCGGCCGCCGGTGAATCTCGGTACTACCCGCCGGAACCCGAAACCGCGCAATCGGCCGGCGCTCGACGTCCGGCGCGTCCCGGGTCTTGTCCACGCTGTAGGCCGTGAACGTACAGGCCTCCGGGGTAAACTCCACCACCGAGTAGCCCCAGTGGTGGCTGTCGAAGCACTCGTAGTGGGGGTTCATCAGCGTCGCCAGGCCGTTGAACAGCGGTCTCGTGAGCCGCTTGCGAAGACCCCCCTCGACGCCGACCGCCTCGGCGATGTTGACGCTCGTCACCGAGGGCGTCATGAACTCCACGCCGACGGGCGAGCCGTCCGGGAGGTTCTGGTTCCCGGCGATGGTCGTGTGCATGTCGCCGGTCAGCGTAACGGCGTTGTCGGTGCTGTCCAGCGCCTCGTAGACCAGCGTTCGCTCGTAGGGGTAGCCGTCCCAGGAGTCGGGGTTCGGGTGGACGGCCAGCGGACCGAGGCCGACGCGGAACGGCATCGAGAGCACCTCGTTGGCCCAGACCGTCCAGCGGCCGTCCGACGAGCGGACCGTCTCGCGGAACCACTCGCGCTGCTCGGCGCCGAGCATCGTCCGCTCGGGGTCGTCCCGGTCGTGGACGGGGACCCAGCCCGGGAATTTGCTGTCGACGCCGGGCGGCGGGCTGCGGAACAGTCGCTCGTCGGTGAGGACGAGGTCCGCCAGGTCGCCGAAGGGGACGTGACGCCAGAGCTCGAGGGCGTCGTGGAGGTGGTCGGCGTCGGGGTCGTAGTCGATGCGGGCCGGGGTGTACTCCCACCAGGAGCGGATGCCATCTGCGGTCAACCGCCGCATGAACTCCGGGTCGTCGCCGCGGGGGTGGTCCGGCGCGGCCGGCGCGTCGGCCTCGTAGTCCCAGTAGCGGTTGTTCGTCACGGCGTGGTCGTCCCAGGCACGGATGACGGTGTGGCGCTCGTGGGCCGCCTGGAGGAAGCCGTCGGTCCGGTAGGTCCGGTAGATGTGCCGGAAGTCCGCCAGCGTCGTGGCGACGTCGTTCCCGCTGGGCAGCGAGAGATTTCTGCCCTGGTAGGTATTCGACCCCGGCTGGCGGTACCGCTGGTCCGACGACTCGTAGACGTAGTCGCCGAGGTGGAGGACGAAGTCGACGTCCGCGTCGGCGACGTGGCGGTAGGCGCCGAAGTAGCCGTTCTGGTAGTGCTGGCAGCTGACGACGGCGAGTGTGACGCTGTCGGGCAACGAGTCGGGGGCCGGAAGCGTTCGACAGCGGCCTAGCTGGCTGGCGACGCCGCCGTAGCCGAACTGGTAGTAGTACCGGCGGTCGGGTTCCAGTTCGCCGTCGAGGTCAACCCGGACCGTGTAGTCGTGGCGCGGGCCGACTTCGGTGGCGGGGATCCGGACCCGGGAGACCACCGACTCGAAGCCGAGGTCGGCGGCAACGACGAGCGAGAGCGGCGTCCCGGGGTCGTAGGCCGAGGGAGCGACCCGCGTCCAGCAGATGACGCCGGTCGGCGTCGGACCGCCGCTGGCGACCGACTGGGGGAAGACGCGTTCGGTGTCGGCACTCTCGGTGGCGTCGGACAGGTCCGCCGACGGGGCGTCGGCGGCGCGTACCGGCGACCGGAGACCCATGTCGGGGATCACGGGACCGACCTCCAGGGGCGGAGGGTGGTGGTATCGTCGGAGGCGGGCATCAGTTCGTCGTCGGCCTTCCCGGGGGATGAACCCCGAACTCCGCCCAGAAATCTACCAGGTCAGTCGCTGCCTTTCTTGCCGCTCGTCAGCATCCAGGTCACCCCGAGGGCGACCGTGCCGACGATAGACACGAGCAGTAGTAGTTCCCACGAGATGGAGACGGAACCACTTCCGCCGCCGGGCGTGGCAGTCTGTGCGATGGCGAAACCGTCGAGGGTCGTGTGTGTGAGCATCGCTACCCATCGGAAACGTGGCGACGCCCCAACAAATGAAGGTACGACCCGGTAGAGAGCTACCAGGTCAGTCCGGCGTCTGGCGCAGGAAGAAGTACCAGATCCCGCCGAGGACCAGGATCCCTGCGAGGACGACGATCGCGATTATTTCCCACGAAGGCAAACCTCCGCCGGAGCTCTGCAGGACGCTTCCCGTCTGGAGTGCTGCGAGTGCGGTCATTGCGACCACGTTCCCAACAACGTGACGGTGGGAAAAGTGGGGTGTACACCCGGTAGCACGCTACCAGGTTCGAGCGTACCACGAGTGGGCCGAGGAGTCGGAGGCGGTCGTCGTTACGCAATGTCAACGTCGTCCGGGTCGGTGCCGTCGGTGGAGTCCGCGTCGGCGTCCGCATCGTCGTCCGGCGCGGCAGGTGTCGAGTCGTCTGCAGGCGCCGGGTCGTCGGTAGACTTCCGGGCGGGACCGTCGTCGCTGGTGCCGCCGCGGACGCCGTCGTCGCTGCCAGCCTCTGTCCCGCCGCGAACGGCGTCGTCGGCCGCCGGGCCGTCGCGGACGTCGACGGTCGTGGAGTTGGCGGCGTTGCTGGCCGCCGCGCCGCCGTCGGGACCGACGGAGGTACTGCCGACTTCGCTGGCTGCGGCCGCTCCGTGGGGCCCCACGGCGACGACGCCGACGTCGGAGGCCGCCGACGCGCCGTGTTCGCCGACGGCCGTCGAGACCGAACTGGTGTTGGAGCCGTGGACGCCAGACGCTGCCGTCGTCGCGCTACTGCTGGCGGGGCCGGTGCCCTGTTCGGCCTGGGCGTCGGCCTTCGAAGAGGTGGTGGCTTCGCCGTCGATTGGCTGCTTGTTCGTCTGTCCTTCCTTGTCGGAGCTGTTGTCGGGTTTCTTCAGTGCCATCTTACAGGTCGAGCTGGATTTCGTTCTTGCAGTGCGGACAGCTCAGGCCGTTCTCCGTCGCCGTCTGGTAGTGGTGTACGAGCCGCCGGAGTATCTCCGCACGTGTCGTCTCGCCGTTCTCCGCCCGTGTGTCCAGAAAGTCCGCCGTCTCCTGGGTTACTTTCGTGCTGGCGGTGACGGTCCGATTCGAGTCGGACATCAGTTGCCCTTTCGTCGCCGTCGGCATAAGCCGGAAACACGGTCCAGTTCGCTATCACGTCCCTGCACAGGTCGTCGCCGCTGGACCTGTAGTTGGCGGGCACCGTCCCGGCGAGGACGTGGAGCGTGGTCTGCACCCGAGACGAGGGCCGGTGGCGTCAGCGGAGCCAGCGAGTGGTACCCGCCTCGGGGGGAAGTACTGCCACGACCGGACGAATCGCTAACACGTCTCGCCGGTCTTTGTGCGAGGACGGCGAAGGCGGCGACAGGTATGCACACAGCCCTCGAGTGGTTCCCCGTCCTCGCGATCGCACCGCCAACCGTCGCCCAGGTCGTCCAATTCCTGGCTGCGGCGATGATACCGATCGGCCTGTTCTACGTCGCGACGCGACGCGACGAGCAGCGGCTCAAGTGGCGTGACCTCCTGATCGCTATCGGCATCTTCGTGTTGCCGATCGTGGTCATCCTCGGCATACAGGGCATCCTCTCGTCGTCGTACGCTGCCCTCATCATGGGGATCGTGATGGGTCACGTGATGGCCATGCTCGACGACGACTGAGAGGGGTGCCGGCCCGAGGGGTCCCGACCCGAGGGACCCGAGCCCGAGTGGGATCAACCGAACCTTCGGTGCGTTCTGCGGCGAGGAACGTCCCGAGCGGTGGCTGTCGGTTCGGACCCGATTCCTGTCGAAAATCTACCCTCTCTCGGCTACTTTCGGGGCCGGACCCCCAAGCTGTGACCATGACGTTCACGCCCGACGTGGTTCCCGTTCTGACGACGACCGTACCGACGTTGTCCCACTTCGCCCAGATCGTCCTCGCCGCGACGATGCCGCTGGCAACGTGGCTCGTCCTCGGCAAGTCGAAGGTCCGGACGGTCAAGTGGTTCGACATGCTGCGGTTGATCGGTGGGCTGCTCGTGCCGACAGCCGCACTCCTCGCGATGCAGGGCGTCCTTCCACCGCTGGTGGCGGGGGCTATCGTCGCGACGATGCTCGGCCACACCGCCACCCACGTCGACACGGACTGAGCAAGGCGTCGGCGCCGACGTATCGGTCAGGTTGAGTGTCTCGCCAGCATACGCCAGACGGTTCCCTCCGTCGTAGTATGGTACTGTCCACGCACGGACCGGTAGTCCTCGCTGCCGTCACGGAGAGCCTGGACGTCTCACCCGAGGTCGCCGGTGCGATCGTCGGCGGGGCGATCGGTATCACCAGCGCCGCCGTCACGGCCGGCGTCAACTACCTTCTGACCAAAAAGCGGCTCAAGGCGAAGAACGAGCGGCGACTCGCCGAGTTCTTCCTGGACAAGAAAGTCGAGGCGCTGTCGGCAATCCACACGGAGCTGACGGACTGTTACACGACGCTCGGCAAGGCCCTCCAGAACCCCTCGGGGTACGACTGGACCCGGGTCCACGCGGAGATTCATCCGGCGATCGACTCGTTCGAGCAGGCCATAACGGTCGGCGACGTCTACCTCACGGCCGAACAGGAGTCAGAACTCCGGGCGGCCGTCGACGAGTACCGCGCCGCGGCCGACAAGATAGCCATCCTCGAGAACGGTCGGCGGGACATGATCGACGACGTGTTCGACGCCACCGAGACCGCCGGCGGGACGCTCGCCGAGGAGATCAACGATCCCATCCGGCGGCTGGAGGGCGAGGACGGCTCGTCCGAAGCCAGAGAGGAGGCGACGGCCGAGAGTCGAGAGGTACCGGCGGAGACTGACAGCTCGAACTGGGCGGCACTCGCCACCCAGCAGGACCGCCTCCGGTCCGTCCTCGAGATCGGCGACGACGGCCGAGTTTCGTTTCACGTCGACGTCCAACCGACCGGTCGGGCGCTCTTTCGCATCGTCGGCCGCCGGTACGCCTACGAACGAGACCTCGTCGAGTCACCGACCGTGGCGGAGTCGGACCTGCTCTCGATCTTCGACGGCGATCCGGCTGCGCTCGACGCGTTTCTCGACGAGGCCGGCGAGCGGCTGATGAGCGACGACGACGAGTACTACGTGGAGGCAGAGGACATCGAGGAGACCATCGACAGGGCGTCCGAGTACGTCGTCGAAGCCGGCGGCGCCTGACCGCCCACGGCGGTTCGAACCGGCGTCGGTCACCGGCCGGACGCCGGTCCGTGACTCTGACGTCAGTCGACGTCCTGGTGGGGACCGATCGTGTCCGAGACCTTGTTGTTCCAGGAGACGAGGTAGTCGAGACCGGCGGCGTTGCAGGGGTTGACCGTCTGGAGGTGGCCCAGCAAGTAGTACGTCAGGGCGGTCTCGGAGGTGACGACCGTCAGTTCGTCGCTGTAATCCTCCAGTTCGCTCTCCATGTACTCCCGTGTCCCCTCGTCGTCGGCGTCGAGTACCACGAGAACCTGGGTTTCGTCGGGGAACGACCCCGTCCGGAGGTACGAGCCCAGCTGGGTGGCCCGGTCGGTGAACAGGCAGCTGTGGTGGACCACCCAGACGGCGTACTGGACGAGTTTGTCGTACTCCGGGAGGTCGTCGAGCGAGTGGTAGTGTTCTTCGAGCAGTAGCTTGTCACAGGTCAGTTTCGACCGCACGTCGTCGAACGTCGGCGCCGGCTGGTCGCCGAAGAGCCTGTCCGTCTCGTTCAAGACGAGCACCGTCGTCTCGTGCGGTATCGCGTCTGTCGGGTCGTCGTACCGGTCTATCATGCGGCTGGTCGTCTGTCAGTGAGTAGGGGTTCGTGGTGCCGGTGCGTGGAGCGTCGTCGGCCATCGCGACCGAGCCGCGACGTCGGGCCGACGGTACCGACGATAGGTGAAAGACGGTAATGACCTCCTCCGATATGGAGGAGCGTTAAGATATTCTGTAGATGATAGGTTTGCGTCGTCTCCCGACGCCGACCGTGCCGACACGTGTTACCGGTTCGGACAGTCTCTGCGGTACTTCTTGCAGCCAGCGCAACGATAGGTACGATGCGTGGAGAGCGACAGCGCCTGGGTCCCCGTCGTTCAGTCGCTACGCCACTCGTGCCAGAGACTCCGGTAGAGACCACGTTCGCTCCGCGTCTCGATCAGCGACTTGATCTCGGCGGCCGTGGCGCCGACGGCCTGGCGGCGGGCGAGCAGTTCGGGGACCGCACTCTCGGGTGCGGCGGCGGCATCACGCAGCGCCGCGACCATCGCGTCGGCCCAGCCGTCGTCCCACTCGGCGTAGAACGTCTCGTAGCCCCAGTTGAACTCGACGGAGACGCGGTAGAGGACGGCCGCCGTGTCCACCCGGCCTTCGTCGACGTCGGCCGCGGTGAGACCGTCGACCTCGTCCCAGAGGAAGTCGAGGGCGGCCGGTTCGAATCCGTGGCCCGTCTCGCGGAACGCCGGGTCGGTGGCGAGCACCGGCGCGTTTCGTCGGAACCAGGTCCGCAAGTCGACGGTCCGACCGGACCGGAGTTCGGCCACCGGGTCGCCGTCGGCGGCGACAGTCGGCGGCAGTGCCCCGACGAACGCGTCGAGGTCTTCCGGTCGTTCGTGGCCGGCCAGTTCGCTGAGGTCGCTGGCGTACCGGTCGAGTGCCTCCGCCAGGTCGGCGTCGACCCGGTAGGTCTTGTAGTACTCCAGGTCGGCCCACAGCGAGCTGTAGTCGCCGTCCTCGCCGGGGAGTTCGCCGGAGACGACGTTGGTGAGTTCGCCGTACAGCGGCTGGTACACCTTGGTTTCGAGCCACCGACGCCGTTCGCGGTGGTCGGTCAGCAGTGCCGTCACGAGAGCGAGCGTCAGGCCGGCGAGGGAACTGAGCGCCGAACCCAGGAGGAGACCCCACTCCATGCCGGGACTAGCGCTGCCGGCGATTTGAACCGCCGACCCGTGTTGAGAATGTCCAACGAATCCGCGACCGGAGGGACGGCGTGACCGGCGTCAGGGGGTTCTGGGCGGCGGCGACCGACACGACGACACAGGGACTCGCAGAGCGGTTGGTCCTGGCGCTCATTCTGTGTAACACTGTGGCGGTAGTCCTCAGTACCGTCGAGCCGGTGACGGCGCGGTACGGCCCGGTCCTGCGAGGCATCGAATACGTCGCAGTCGGTGCGTTCACCGTCGAATTCGTCCTTCGGATAGCGAGCCGACTCGCCCGGCCGGCTCCCTCCGGGAGCCGGCTGGCACGCCTTCGCGACCCGTACCTGGTGGTCGACCTGCTGGCCATCCTGCCGGCGTACGTCGGCGGGACCCGGGGCGTCAACGGAATCGAGTCGTCGAGCCTGGTGCGGGTGCTCCGACTGTTGAAGTTCGTCCGGTACTTCAAGGGGGTCGAACGGCTCGGTCGCGTCGTCAACCGCAAGCGGGCCGACCTCGCGGCCTCGGTGTTCTGGACGGGGCTGCTCTGGCTCGTGGCAGCCAGCGGGGTGTACTTCGCCGAACGGACCGCCCAGCCCGAGGCGTTCTCCAGCATCCCCGCTGCGCTCTGGTGGGCCGGCGTCACTATCACCACCGTCGGCTACGGCGACGTCTACCCGGTCACGCCGCTCGGACGACTGCTGGGCGTCGTCGTCGCACTGCTGGGCGTCGGCATCGCAGCGGTCCCGTCGAGCATCCTCGTCTCGGGGTTCCTGGAGGAGACCGGCCAGAGCACGCAGACGTGTCCACACTGCGGGGAGGAATTCGATGGTTGAGGAGGGCTCGCGAATCCCCCCGACCGGGGAGGTGGACGACCCGCTGTCGTCCCACGGCGTCGGACCAGCGCCGTCCGAGACGCCCGAGCCGCGGCCCCACTCGGCTACACTGTCCCGGCGGGGGCAGATCCTCCTGGAGTACGTCACCTTCGGCCACGGCGTCCACCACCTGCTGAAGGCCGTCGTCCTCCAGTTCGTCATCCTGTTTCTCGACGCGGGACTGTTCGAGTACACTACGCGGACCGGCGCGTTCGTCGGGCAGTGGGTCGTTCCGGTCGTCTGGCTGCTGGCGACGCTGGTGTTTTGCTGCATCCTGGTCGTGCTCGTCAGGCGGATCGGTCGGCGGACGCTCGCGCCGCGGTTCCACCGGCCGCGACACGTCGTCGGGTCGGTCGCGGGCCACCTCACGGCGTCGGGGCTGTCCTTTGCCTTCGGCTACCTGACGTTCGTCTACCCGCGACGGCCGGTCGAGGGACTGTCGGTGCCCGACCTGCTGCCGGGGACGTTGCTCGTGCTGGTGTTCGCGACGTTCGTCGCCATCGGCTACCACGAACAGGTCGACGTGACCGACCATCCGAGGCCGACGGTGATACGCGAGACTATCGACGCCTGGCTCGACGCCCTGTCGTGGATACAGCGAGACACGGACTCGCTGGCCCGGGAGAACGCCTACGAGGAGTTCAGGGCCCGCACCGACCGGCTGGCGACGCTGTTGTCATACGCCCACACCGTCGAGGGGCGCGAACTCGCGGCCGACTTCCGGCAGTGGCACACGCAGTTCGAGACCCACTCTATGTTGAGCAAGGAGTTGATCGTCGAGGGGCAGGCAGAGGACGACGCACCCGAGAGCGAGCGGCTCGCAGCAGAGCACGAACGATTGCGGCGGCTCCGGGCACGGCTGGTCGTGGTCGCCGAATCGACTGACCGACGGTCGTCGTAAGAAACCCGGAGCGGTAGGAGCGGCGCGCGGTCGCTCAGTCGTCGCCGGTCGTCGCGACGTCGCCGTCCTGCATCGAAACGAGGTTCGAATTCGCTTCGTCGCTCGACGCCGCGCCGCCTTCCGGCCCGATGACGGCGACGCCGTTCTCGTTGGCGGCCGCCGCACCGTTGGGACCGACGGCGACGACCGCGACGTCGGACGCCGCCGACGCGCCGTGTTCGCCGACGACCACCGAGACGGAACTGGTCTCGGTCTGGCCGTTTCCGGTGGCGGACGTGGTCGCGCTGCCTGCCGCCGGGCCGGTGCCCTGCTCCGCCTCGACGCCGACCGTCGACGTCGTCTCCGACGCACCGACCTGGACGGGCTCCTCGTCGGCACCACCGCCACCGGACCCGACCGACCGTGAATCGGTGCCCCCGGTACCGGACGCCGCGGAGTCGTCCTGGTGACCCGGGTCGGTCTGACCGGAGTCGGCCCCTGCGGCGTCGCCCGTCTCCGCCAGCGGGTCGTCGGTCGGCTGGCCGGCCGAAGCGTCGGCAGCGTCCTGACCCGCCGCGTCTGCCGTGCCGTCCGGGACTGCGTCGTCAGTGGCCTGGCCGTCACCGGCGCCCGCGTCGTCTGTGGCAGGCGGGTCAGTGCTTGCCGAACCGCCGTCAGTGACTGACGGACTGTTCGCGTCGTCGGCGAGCGGATCGGTCGTGGGTTCGTCCGTTCCGGAGGTCGGTTCGTCGGTCGAACTACCGTTCGAGTTGGTGCCGAAGATGGCTTTCCAGATCATGGTGTGGAGTGGGTGGTTGCCGGTCGCCGTTCGGGAGCGGGTACGGACGTCCGTATCCCGGTCCGCCGCCGGTACACCCGGGCGGCCGAAACCGAGGGACGTGGTTTCGCGTCGTCACGCCGGTCTCGCTGACGGTTCCGCGACTGGCCGTCAGTTAGACCGAACGCGTCGGGTGGGATAAGCGACGGAGACCCGATACTTCGCTACTACGTCCCAAGGGTGACCGTCGCGGGCGAGGAGCGAAGGCAGTAGTGTCAGTTCTTCTTACAAAATGATTGCAAAACTAAATACGTTGATAATAGTAGTTTATCCAAACGTAGTTCTTGTTTAATACTACCCATCTTCAACTGTCACTCGCTGTCATGGAGCACGACACGGAGATGGACGGGAGGGAATCGCGTATGGACAGACACGGTGGTGCGAAATGAACCAGAAACCACGGACGGGCAACCGGATATCGGGTGAACGGGCTCGCCAGCACCCGACGGCCGACGACCAGCGAACGTCGAGCGGCCGACGGGACGCCGTCACGTCGGAAACTGAAGAAAACGATCCAGAGGTTTGTTCAGAGTGCGACGGCACGGTCGTCGTCGACGACGAACACGGCGAACGGGCCTGTGAAGACTGCGGACTGGTCGTCGAGAGCGACCGCATCGACCCCAAGAGCGACTGGCAGGGGTACGACCCCGACAGTCGCGAGGGGTCGGCGCGGGTCGGTCCGCCGACGACGAACCGCCAGCACGACCGCGGCCTGTCGACGAACATCGACTGGCGCGACCGGGACGGCTACGGCAACTCCCTGGACGCCAGCCAGCGAGCGAAGATGCAGCGGCTGCGGACCTGGGACGAGCGGTTTCGCACGCGCGACTCCAAGGAACGGACGCTGAAGCTCGCCCTCGGAGAGATAGAGCGCATGGCGAGTGCGCTCGACCTGCCCTCGGTGGTCAGGGAGACGGCCAGCGCGATCTTCCGGCGGGCGCTCGAAGAGGACCTGCTCCCCGGACGGTCCGTGGAAGGGGTCGCCTCCGCCTGCGTCTACGCCGCTGCGCGCCAGAGCGACATGCCCCGCAGCCTGGACGAACTCGGTGACGTAAGCCGCGTAGAGCGCCAGAAAGTCTCGCGGGCCTACCGCTACGTCATCCAGGAACTCGAACTCGGCGTCGAACCGGCGAGACCGCGCGAGTACGTCCGGCGGTTCAGTTCCGACCTCGACCTGTCGAAGGAGGTCGCCGACCGGGCCTGCGAACTGCTCGACACGGCCAGCGAGGAGGGGATCCACACGGGACGGAGTCCGACCAGCATGGCGGCAGCCGCCATCTACGCGGCCGGGCTGTTCTTCGAGATAGAACTCGGTCAGGAAGAGGTGGCCGACGTGACGAACGTCAGTGACGTCACCATTCGCAAGCGCTACCGGGAACTCCTCGAGGCCGACCCGAACCATCCCCTGTGACGGGGTGCGGGACGGCCTGAGCGCGCTGCTTCGCACCGGTTTTCGAACGACCGTACTGACGCCGGCGACAGACGGTGCCAACCGCTCGCTCGCTGACGTCACCAGCCGACTCGCTGACACCGAATGAAATACGCCGACGTCGTACTCGCGATACTGGTCGTCGGACAGTTGCTCACAACCACGGTTCTCGTCGCAATCGGCACGACTACCCACGTCGCTGTCGGCGTGGGGTCGCTCGTCGCGATAGCCGTCATCGTCCACGCGCTGTTACTCAATCCGCCCGGGTCCGGCCGCTGACCGGCGGACTGTCCCGGTCGTCCAGCCGGGACGGGCGACCCGCTGAATCGGAAAGGTCGACCGGACGTGCAAGCTATCCAACGGATGATCGCGGGTCTTGATGGGGTGTCCCTAACGTCGAGACGTGGTCGAAATGATCACCCCAGCTGCACTCCAGACGGGAAGCGTATTGCAAAGTTCCGGCGGGGGCATTTCCCTCGAAGTCATCCTCCTCGTCGGACTCGCCGCGGTCGTCGTCCTGGCACTGGCCTGGATGCTGACCAGCGGTGGCAGTAGCTCGGACTGACGGCCACCTGCGGCCAACCGAACGCTCGACCCGGCCCACCGCGGATACCGGGCGAAACGTTTTCGGCATCACGAGTCGACAGTCAGCCGACGCCAGTTGCGCTGGCTCGAACATACAGTACTGTATTTTGTAGCACCCTGAACGATAAACGATATACTACATATTTATATAATAAGCCGCTTATTCATGGTACCAACTGGCTAATACTCGGTTGTTGAGACACAGGTGATTCGGACATGGAAACGGAACACAACTGGGCGAGACGAGACCGGCAGGACCCGAACGAGGAGCCCTCGATGACTGTACACGACGCCGACGAGGGCACCCGCGGTCGGCCGACAAGGGCCTGCACCGACGGTGGAACCAACTGGACCGACCTCACGGGCTTCCAGCGGGACCTCCTCCAGGCCATCCGGCACTGTACGCGAGAAGGAACCACGCCGACCGGCCAGGAGATAAAGGACCACCTGGAGACGAACTACGCCGAAGAGATCAACAACGGACGGCTGTACCAGAACCTGAACGAACTCGTCGAACGAGACTTGCTCGAGAAAGGGTTCGTCGACGGCCGGACGAACACCTACCGGCTCAGCGACCGAGCGATGGTGTTGCTGGACGAGACCGTCGAACGGCTCGCAGACGTCTGTGAGATGGAGGTCGTGGGACCGGCGGGCGTCGAGGACATCGACGTCCCGCAGTAAGGTACCGGGCCGGGCTGATCCACGCGAGAGAGATACCGAGCTAGTACGCGAGCCAGTTGCGACTGGCGCCCCGAGGCAGGGCTGCCGTCTTGCCCGCCGTCGTAAGACGGTAGAGGCCGTCGCCGACGTGTTCGACGTATCCGTCCCGTTCGAGTCGGGCGAACGCCGCTTCCCAGTCCTCGACGGGCGTGTCGTAGGTGGCGGCGACGGACTGCGCATCGAGCGGGATGGCGACCGAGGAGAGCAACACGAGGACGAGTTCCTCCCGGTGACAGTCAGTAACCATCCGTGCGATGGACCCGGGGGTTGGCGGGGCCGGCTCTTATGTATACCGTCTAGTATATGAAGCGACGACGTCCGCCGTCAGCTCGTGACGGCGTCGTCGACTTCGGCGGGCGCCTCGAGTTCGTCGCGGCTAGCCTCGCCACCGAGAAACCGCCGACCGAGCGACGTGATCTCGTAGACCCCGGACGCGGAGACACCGGCCGGCGTCTCTTGCGGATACCTGATGAGCCCGTGTTCTTGCAGGGCACGTAACCGCTGGCGGAGGTACGTGTAGTCGTAGTCGATCTGGAAGGCAATGACCTTCGGCGTCAGTGCCATGTCGGTTTCGTCGAGGAGTTCGAGGATGGCGTCGTCGGGACCCCTGTTCATCCAGGAAACTCGTGGGCGCACGGTAGGATTCAACTCCGTCGGTGTACATGTCCCTGGGCCGTAATATGAAAGTATCGCCTCTACTAACAGGCTCGCTAGCGGCCACAGACAGATCAGTCGTGTGTGGCAATGGTCGGGACGGTGACAGCCCGGTAGTCACGCCGCCGCCGACCCTGACCAACCCGCAAAAAGCCACTCCACCGGCGCCGCCGACGGGGCTAGTTGCAATGGCCCAGCCCCAGCTATCCTCGCTCGGTCAGCTGTTCGTCCACGAACTCCAGGACGCCCTGTCGGCCGAACAGCAGGCCGTGACGGCGCTCCAGCATCTCAGCCAGTGTGGGTCGAACGCACAGCTCCAGCAGGTCTTCAGCACCCACCTGGCGGAGACCCAGAACCAGATCGACCGACTGACCCAGGTGTTCCAGTCCATCGGCGTCCAGCCCCAATCGAAACTGTGTGAGGGGATGCAGGGCATCGTCCAGGAACACCAGACGTTCGTCCAGCAGATGCAGCCGGCGCCGCAGGTCCACGCCGTCTTCGACGTGGACAGCGGCCAGAAAGTAGAGCAGTACGAGATAACGACCTACCAGCACCTGGTGGACCTCGCTGAGGCGCTCGGTTACCAGCAGGCCGCCCAGGTGTTGGAGGAGACGCTACAGGAAGAACAGCAGCAGCTCGAACGCCTCCAGCAGGTCGAAGAGTCGCTGGACCTCTCGCAGCTGGCGGGACAGGAACAGCGAGCCGGGACCTGAAGAGAACGTCTGCTGCGAGGCCGGACCCGCGACCGGCCGCCTCACTCGTCCGGCGCCACCAGGTGGCCGAGAGCGACCGGCGCCGATAGGTATTCCTTACCGAAGCGGCGGCGAAATACGCGCTCTATTACTTCGGTGACTTTCTGCCAACCCCGGCGGCATGGAAGCCTCCCCGAGTCCGCCCAGTGGCGACGTCTCGCACCCGGAACCCCCGGAGACGGTTGCGGATCTGGAGGGCGACGTTCGAACACCGCACGTGCTCTGGCTGACACCCGACAAACCCGACGACATCAGCGTCGGCCGCTCCCGGATCGCCGAGCGACTGGAGTCGGCCGGCATCGAGGTGACGGTCCGTGGTACGACGCCGGGGACGGTTCTCGACGCGCTCCGGAACGGTGATTCTCACGATACGATCGTCGGGACCACCCGGTCAGGGGCCATCGCGGCGACGCTGGTGAGCACCGTCACGGACACGCCATTGATAGTCGACCACGTCGACCCGATCCGGCAACTGGCGGAGACCAACTCGACGTGGCTCGCGACGCTGGTTCGCTGGTTCGAGGACGTCGCCTTCTGGCGTGCCGACCGGGTCCTGTTCGTGTACGAGGAGGAGGCACCCCGCGTCCGGCGGTTCGCCGACGTCTCCCGGTCGACCGACCTCGGGGTGGACTTCGACCGCATCGCCGACCCGTCACGGAAAGTCCGTGACCTCGCACACAGTCGCCTCGCCGCCGAGAATCTCGAGGAGAACGTCGCCATCTACGTCGGCGGGCTCGAGCCGATCTACCACGTCGAGACGATGCTCGACGCCGCCGACTACCTCGACGGCTGGAGCCTCGTCGTCCTGGGGACCGGCAGCCTCGAACCCGATGTACAGCGGGCTGCCATGGACAGCGACGGCGTGGTCTTCCTGGGGAGCGTGCCCCACGAGGAGGTGCCGGGGTACCTGCACGCTGCCGACGTCGGCGTCTGTCTCGTCGACGACCCCCGGACGCTGAAAGTCCTGGAGTACGGCGCCGCGAGCCTTCCGACGGTCCACTTGGATGGGCGGTCACGCTCCCGGTTCGGCGACCTCGTCGAGTACTGCGAGGACGACCCCGAGAGTGTCGCCCGGGCCATCCAGCGGGCACAGGACCGGGACGGCGAGGCGTTGCAGGAGTTCGCCCGCCGTTTCGACTGGGACGCCATCGGGTCGCAGTACCGCCAAGCCGTCCTCGCGGCGATGGGATGAGCCGTGCGGGACGTCGTCCTCGTCACCGTCGACTCGCTGCGTGCCGACCGCGTCGGCTGGCACGGCCACGACCGGCCGACGACGCCCACCCTCGACGAACTCGCCAGCGAGGCACGGGTCTTCACCGATGCCTTCGCCCACGCCTGTTCCACCCGGCCGTCGTTCCCCAGCATCCTGACGTCCGCCTACGCCCTGATGTACGGCGGCTTCGAGCGACTGTCGGCCGAGCGGACGACGCTGGCCGAGGTCCTCGCCGAGGGCGGCTACCGGACGGCGGGCTTTCACTCGAACCTCTACCTGTCGGCGGACTTCGGCTACGACAGGGGATTCGACGCGTTCTACGACTCCCGGACGGACCCTTCGATTACGGCGAAAGCGCGAAACCACGTCAAGCGCCGCCTCGACGACGACGGGCTGGTGTATCAGACGCTCCAGACGCTGTTCGACGCCACAGAGAAGCGGACCGGGATCGAGGTCGGGTCGCCGTACGTCGGTGCGGCGGAGCTGACCGACCTCGCACTCGACTGGGTCGAGGAAACGCGCGACGACGGCCCGCGGTTCCTGTGGGTCCACTACATGGACGCCCACCACCCGTACGACCCGCCCGCCGGGTTCCAGCGCCGGTTCCGCGACGACGTGGTCTCCGACCGGGATGCCGTCCGGTTGCGCCGGAAGATGCTCGAGACGCCCGGAGACGTCTCGGAAGACGACCTCGCGACGATCCTGGACCTCTACGACGCGGAGGTCGCGTACGTCGACCACGAAGTCGGCCGGCTCCTCGAGGGAGTCCGCGCCGACTGGGGTGAAGACGCCGTCGTCGCGTTCACAGCCGACCACGGCGAGGAGTTCGCGGACCACGGCTGCTTCAGCCACAGCGCCACGTTCTACGACGAGGTGCTCCACGTCCCGCTGCTGGTGGCCGATGGGGAGCGCGAGACGACCGACCACCTCGTGGGCCTGCTCGACCTCGCCCCGACGCTCGTCGACTGTGCGGGCCTCGAACCTCCGAACGCGTTCCTGGGGTCGAGCCTCTGTGCGGCAGACGACAGGGGTCGGACCGACGTAGTCGCAGAGTGGGCGGACACCGACCCCGAATCGGACGCCAGGCGGTTTGCCGTCCGGAGCACGGACTGGAAGTACGTCCGGCTGGAGGACGGAACGGAGCGGTTGTTCGACCTGGAAGGCGACACGGAAGAACGGGAGAACGTGGTCGAACGCCACCCCGAGGTGGCCGAGGAGTTCCGGGAGCGACTGGCCGACCACCGGGAACTGGTGGCCGCGACGGGCGGCGACGGGGAGCGGGTCGAGATGGACGAGTCGGTCGCCCGGCGGCTGCGCCGCCTCGGATACCAGGAGTGACCAGGGGGCAAGGCGCCGGCTACCGGACGATGACCTCGGCGACGCGCTTCAGCGGGCCGAGGTCCACGCCGAACCGTTCCTCGACGCTGTAGAGCAAGATCAGTTCCTCGTCCTCGACGCCACCGAACCTGAGGACGACGACGCCGTACAGCACGACGAAGGCGGCAAACCCGGCGACGAGCACCGGGAGCGTGACGACGAAGAACGTCGTCGTGACCCAGTAGACGACGCCGACCAGGGCCAGCGCGACCAGGCTGGGTCGGACCATCCCGGCCGTGAACGGCTGGATACCCGTGATCCGGTAGAGCTGGACGGTGTAGAGGACGTTCAGCAGGCCGTAGGCGACGGTCGTCGCGACGGCGGCGCCAAGCAGGCCGTAGTCGGGGACCAGCAGGACGTTGAGGGCGACGTTGGTCCCGGCCACGGCGACGTTGTCGTACATGATCAGCCGAGTCCGGCCGACGGAAGTCAGGGCGTTACCGTTCGGCCCGACGACGGCGTGGGTGAAAAAGCCGACAGCGAGGACCGCCAGCGCCAGCGCCCCGTGGTCGTACTCCGCGCCGAACGTCACCCGGATGGTCATCTGCGGGAAGAGCACGACGACCAGAAAGACGGGAAGCGTGGCGAGGAAGGTCCACTTCGAGGCGAGCTGGTAGGTGCGGCGCATCTCGGCCCGGGCGTCATCTGCGTCCAGCGACGAGATGACCGGCATGACGATGAAGCCGAAGGCCGCCAGCATGGTGGTGAGTAGCTGGGCGAGCGGATAGACGACGTTGTACACGCCGACGACGCCGGTCGAGGCGTAGTAGCCCAGGAAGAACGTGTCGATGTTCGAGAGGATCTGCATCATCGCGGCGGTGATCATCAGCGGCGCCGAGAAGACCAGGAGTTCGCGGTGCATCGAGGAGGGGCTGACGTCGGCGGACAACGGCGTGTACCGGACCAGGTAGTAGGCACCCAGCGAGCCGGCGACGGCGTAGGCCAGGCCGTAGGCCCAGGCAGCGGCGACAGCCCCGAGTCCGGCGACCAGGACCACCGCCACCAGGAGAAACCGGGAGAGCGGCAGGGCGAGGTTCTGGATGACGACCTTCGGGAGCGACTGTTGCATCCCCTGGACGGCCCCGATGGCCAGCCGGAAGACCATCATGAAGGGGACCGCGACGCTGAAGACGCGGATCACCGGGGCGACCGAGGCGTCGTGGAAGACGCCGACGGCGATGGCCTCGGCGGCCAGAAAGAGGCCGACGCCGGTGAGGACGCCCAGCGGGAGGACGATCTCGACGGCGGACTGCAGGACACCGCGGCGTCGCGCCGGGTCGTCGTACCGCGGCAGGTACCGGCCGACGCCGCTGTCGAGGCCGACCAGCACCAGCAGCGAGAGCGCCGTCAGCAGCGTGAGACCGATGGAGACGGCGCCGAAGCTGACCGGGCCGAGGTACCGGGCGATCAGCAGTTTGGCGCCGAACGAGACGACGAGTTCGAGGACGAGGCCGACGAAGACGATGC
>CAZGAX010000003.1:0-67381 GCA_964523745.1 uncultured Halobacteriales archaeon
CTCGACTTCCGGAAAGGTACGCGCGACGGCTCCACGGTACGCGTCGAAGTTGCCGACGTACCAGCCCAGGTGCTCCCGCATCGTGTCCCTGGCCGCATCCACGTCGTCGCTTACGGCGGCCGGAACCCACGGAGCGACGGTGATTTCCTCGGGGTCGCGGCCTGCGGTTGCGGCGGCCGATTCGATCGTCTCGAACGCAGCCTCCAGTTCCGTGAGCGGAACGTTGAACGGTAGCCACCCGTCACACAGCTCCCCGGTGAGTCGTCGGTTTCCGGGCCCAAGGGCGGCGTTGTAGATGGGGACGTCGACGCCGAGTCCGCCGTAGCCAGAGACCTCGAACACGTCGCCGTCGTACTCGACCGCGTCCTCGCCAGTGAACTCCCCGAGGAGTTCGACCGTCTCGGCCATCCGCCGGAGCGGCCGGTCGTACGAGTGGCCGTGGAGCGACTCGACGAGCTGGGGATGGCTGACTCCGAGTCCGAGGACGAATCGGTCACCGGCGAGGTCGACGAGACTCCGGGCCGACATCGCGAGCAGCGCTGGGGACCGCGAGTAGACGTTCACGATGGCAGTTCCAAGACCGACCGACTCCGTCCGCCCGGCGAGCGCAGCCAGTTCCACGAACGCGTTCGTTCCCCACCCTTCGCTCACCCAGACCCGGTCGAACCCGTGGGATTCGGCCCAGACGCCCCAGTCCGGGACGCTTCGTCCGTCCGTCGCTACCGGCCGTACGCCGACAGGAGTATCGAGCATGTGAGGGTATTCCATGGCTAACTAAAAGCTGTTACTCACGGCAGAGAGCCAGGTTGTCGAACGACGACCGGGAGCGGCGACCGTCTAACCAACGGTGTATCCGTCAGAATGGTCCCGGGCGTTCGTCGTGCCTCCGCGCCGTCCCGTTCTGTTACGGATCGCCCTTCCTCCCTCTCCCTTCCCCCATCAAACTGTTTCGGACAGCGGACGTTACCACCGAATCCGGATGTCCCTCTTCACATCCCCCGGCGAAACAGCTAACTATCCACGACATCCTGGAAGGGACACATGGACACGAGCTACCTCCTCCAGGTTCTTCTAGACCAGGGTACGCTGGTTAGCGAGGAGGACGGATTCCGGCTCTCGGACGGGGTACGTGAGCGGATCGACGCCCGAACGACGGACTTCGAGGCGGCCCGGACGACCGAGCTGGAATCGGTCGCCGCGGCGGTCGCTCCGGCGGATACACTCGTGGACGAGATCGTCACGCTCGCCGAGAGCGATCCGCGATCCCTGGCGGAGCTCGCGGTTCTCCGGGACGAGTTGACGGTCTCGCGCCCGAAGAGAGGTTGCAGTTGTTACCCGTCTTCCGGTTGTTTCGGTCGCTACCGGAGCCCACGAGCGGCGTCCCGGACCCGTTCGTTCCCGTTTCGGGCGACCACCTTCCCGCGTTGACCGGTCTGTACCGGCACGTCCTCGTCTACGTCTGGCTCGAGGAGTCCGAGCCCTGTGAGGCGATGAAAGAACGACTCGAGACGGAAGTCACCTACCCGGATTCCGTGCTACTGTTCGCCGTCTTCGGACCGACCGCCGCCGAGACGCTCGATTCGGAGTACAGCGTCACCGGCGGACCGACGCTGTTGACGGTGAAAGGTGGCCAGCCAGACTCCCGAATGTACGGTATCACCACGACCGCAGCTCTCGAGTCTGAACTGCGCATTCTGACGGAGGATTAGGTCAACTCCCCGGACCCGGTAGTAGCCATCTAATCCGAGGCGAAGACACAAACTGGCAGCGAGTCCGAAGGACTACCGCTCGTCTGGCGGAATGTAGTTGCCTTCCGAGTCGAGACAGTCCATGCCGAACTCGTCCCAGTTCGGTTGCTCTCCCTCGGGCCACTTCGGTTCCAGGTCGTAGTCCGGCGGGTAGTGCAACCGGCCGTTGCTGTCCCAGCCCCATCCCGCATCTTCGAGCACTTGCCGAGCTCCCTCGACGTCGCCGGTCATGTCGTCGGTGTAGGCCGTTAGCTCGTCTTCCTGTACCCACGGGTGATTGATCGACATCTGAGGCAGCGAGTACGGTTCCATGGTGGCCTCTCCGTACATCGCGAGGTCGTTCATCTCCCGGCGGTTCGGGACCATTCCGGCCGCCTGTCTGAACTCTTTGAACTTGTTCGGTGGCGTCGGATGTTGGGTCAGGATCGGGAACGCAGTGTGACCGGACAACGGCGCCCCTTCCGCGTACGGTTCGTCGAGGAGGTCCTGGTATATCCCCGAGGAGATCTGGCCCGTCACGTCTATCTCGCCGTTCGTGAATGCCGACGCGATGGCCTCTTCGCCCGAGAATGCCAGCGCGTTCAGCCCGTGATCCGGCGAGTACGCTGGATGGCCGTCGTGTGGATCCATGATGATGCTGACGCCGGGTTCGTGGGAGACGACCTCGAAGGGTCCCGATCCGACGATCGGGTCCATCGTGAACGAGGTGGGGCTGTCGACGGCCCCGGACGACTCGAAGACGTCCTTCGACCAGACCCCCCAGTACGCGAAGATGAGCGGCAGGGCTGGCAGCGACGGTTCGGTAAACGTCACTTCGAACGTCTTGTCGTCGACCGCCGTGAAGGAGTCGAACGGCTGACCGCGGTACATCGGGAAGTTGTCGGAGTTCTCGACGAGCCACTCGAACGAGAACTTCGCGTCCTCCGCGGTGATCGGATCACCGTTGTGGAAGGTGCCGTCCGCGAGTTCGAAGACGATCTTCCTGCCGTCGTTCACGACCTCGTAACTCTCGGCCAGGACCTCCCGAATCTCCATGTTCTCGTCGAATCCGAGCAGCGGCGAGTGGACGAGGTTGTTCCACATCATGATCGCTCGCTGGTCGTTGAGCACGTGGTAGTTCTGCGTTTCTGTGCCACCTGCCTCCACCACGATGTTCATTCGTTCCTTGTTCTTCGGTGAGGAATCGATGTAGAATTCGGGGTTATACATCGTCATTCCGCCGATTCCGGTCGGACCGGGATCTATGGCGTCGGTGTTGCTCACCGAGAAGAGCAGGACGTTGACCGTTTCGATCAGCGCGTACTCGCTCGAGAAGATCTGTAACGCCTCCGTAACCGCCTCCTGTCGGACTTCCTCGTTCGGCGCGGAGTTTTGCTCCTGTGCTAGATCGGAGTACTCACACCCACCACTCCACCAGTTGGCGAGGTTTCTCCCACCGATTGCGAGATTTTCTACGGCGTATCGACTTATGAGGCCGCTCGGGTCCAGGCGCTGCGGAGTCGGCGTGGCTGCTGCGAACGGAAAGTCGTACGTGAAGTCCGTTCCACCCCATATCTCTGCCACGATAGCGAGCTGGTAGGGATCGACGGTCGTCTCGACGCCAAGCTCCTCGAGTGGGCCGGTGAAGCTCGGTATTTTCGCCTCGTAGACGGTGGTAAAGGCACCGTGGTCGGAAATGAAACCGACGACGACTGTCGGTACGCGTTCACCGAGGTTGCCAGACGACTGCCCGTCGCCACCGTCGCCACCGTCGCCATCGTCGCCACCGTCGCCGAAAATAGCCGGGCACCCTGCGAGACTTGCAGCCGAAGCTGCCGTCACTGTCTGTAAGACCTTTCGACGACTAACTGTGCGTTTGGTAGTCTCTACCATAGCAGCCATATATAAGCAAGCCTATTAATTCTTTCGGCAACATGTACGACTTCCGAAGGCATCTGGACGACGCGACGAACGCGGGTAATTCGAGGACGAATCCCGTTCGTGCCGGGAGAGAGGGCGTCGGATGGAGGACCACGGGACGCGGTCGGCCGTCCGCGTTCATCCGACCGCGTCGCTCACCGTTCCAACGACACGTACCGGTGACGTGACCGGAGACGTGGACCGAAACAGCGGCAGGGAGTGGGCGTGCACGTTCGGCTGGTCGAGGTTCTTCGCAGTCATCAGAATCTACGTGTCGTCACGTATCGGCAAGTTGCATGACCGCGTCGACTGCGACACATCCATCACCCTCCGGACGAACCACGAGCGGATTGATGTCGATGTCGACGACCCGGTCTTCGAGGGCCCAGACGAGTCCGTCGTCCCCGACGAGGTTGAGGAGGACGTCCACGAGAGCATCGACATCTCCCGCCGGACTGCCACGGTATCCGGTCAACAACGGATAACTTTCGAGTGACGACAACAACCGGGTGCAGTCCTGCCGAGACAGCGGTGGCAACCGGAACGACACGTCCCCGAACAGTTCTACCACGCGACCGCCCAGGCCGGCAGCCACGACAGGACCGAACGCCTCCGTCTCGGTTACACCCACGAAGACCTCGTTGTCCCCCGTGACGTGCTCCTCGACGAGCACGCCCCACCCGTCTGGCCCGTCGACGTGCTCCCGGACGTTCTCACGTATCGATTCGTACGCCCGTTCGACGTCCTCGCCCGACTCGACGCCGAGAAAAACGCCGCCGACGTCGCTCTTGTGCGTAATATCGGGAGACACGACTTTCAGTACGACCGGGTAGCCGATGCGGTCTGCGGCGGATCGAGCGGCCTCGACCGTGTCCACGTACTCGAACTGTGGAACCGGAACGCCGTGTGCCTGGAGTATCGATTTACACTCTGGCTCGAGTAACACCGAGCGTTCCTCTGCCAGGGCTTCGTCTACTATGTCGGCCATACGTTGCGCCACTGGGCTGGCTACGATCAAAAACATTCGGGTGTCAGTTACTGCGACGGGTCCACTCGGTACGCACGGCCGGATTCTCCCGTCGTACGGCACGCCTGGCGTCGGCTTTCCGGCACTCGAAGGGAGCTGTCCCCTCGAACAGCCGAAAACTGTATATCGGAGGTAACGAATTGGTGGCCATGTCCGAGCCATCACAAGCGGCGTCTCTCGAACCGCTGTTCTTCCCGGACAGCGTCGCATTTATCGGGGTTTCCGAACGCAATCCCTGGTTCATCGAGTTCTTCGTGGAGATGGACTTCGACGGTGGGCTCTACCCCGTAAACCCGAACGCCGATACCGTCTGTGGCTACGACGCCTACGCCGATATTGGAGACGTTCCCGAGACAGTCGACCTGGCCATCATCGCTACCCCACGAACGCTCGTTCCCGAGATACTCGAGGACTGCGAGGAGGCGGGCGTCAGGTTCGTCCACGTCTTCACGGGCGGATTCAGTGAGGCGACCGACGACCTGGGCCAGGAGCTCTCGGCACAACTTACCGAGATCGTCGAACGGTCCCGTCTGCGCGTCGTGGGTCCGAACTGTATCGGGGTGTTTTCGCCAGGCGGGCGCGTCCCGTTCGACGAGCGATTGCTGCCCGAACCGGGACCGATCGGAATTTCGTCCCAGAGCGGTGGCGTGGCGACGGACCTCTGCCGGACGGGACAGCCCTTCGGGCTCCGGTTCAGTAGCGTCATCACGCTCGGGAACATGATAGACGTCAGCCACATAGACGTGCTGAGCTATCTGTACGAAGACGACGCTACCGAGGTGGTCGTTACCTACGTCGAGGGAGTCCGTTCACCTGCCGAGGGTCGTCGACTGTTCGAACTGTTCGACGAACACGCCTCGGAGAAACCAACGCTCGCGTTGAAGGGGGGTAGAAACGAGGCCGGCGCTCGGGCCGCCAGGTCTCACACCAGCGCCCTGGCAGGCGACTACGAGATCTGGCGAGGCGTGTTCGAGCAAACCGGCGTCATCGAGGTAGCTGACTTCAGGGAGCTGCGAAACACGGCGATCGCGGCGCAGTTCTGGGACCCGCCGCGGTCGAGAAACGTCGGTATCGTGGGTCACGGCGGCGGTTTGAGCGTCACGGCGACAGACCGGGCCGCAGAGGTCGGCTTACAGACGCCGACGTTGTCCGAGGAGACTATCGACCGGCTGGGCGAGTTGGATTTTGCAGCGGAGATTGCGACGGTGAAAAACCCCGTCGACGTCCCCGGCGTCTTCGCGGACCTCGGTGGCTCTGGCGACTCGACCGAGGCACTCGTCTCCGATGCCCTGTCGACCATCGCCAGGGACGACGGGATCGATACGCTCCTGGTGTACCTCTCGCTCCGGGCGATACACGGCTTCGGACCCGGAGAACCACACTTGCACGAAATTCTCGACGGGATCGTCGAGGCGACCGAACGGTCGTCAGCGGACGCTCAGTTCGGCGTCGTGTTGTGGTCGACCGGCGAACCGCCTATCGAAGAAATGGGCCGGGGTGGGAGAGAGAAAATTCACGAGCACGACATTCCCGTCTTCGAGGACCTGGATGGAGCGCTTTGCGGGCTATCGAACTACGCCACGTTTGGCCGGTGAGGCGATGGAATCGGGTCTACCGGCGGGATACCTCACACCGGATCCTTCCCTAGTTTGGCCGCTACGTCTTCCCTGAGCTTGTACTTCTGAACCTTGCCGGTCGACGTCCGAGGGAACTCGGTAACGACCTCGACTCGTTCGGGGTGTTTGTGACGCTGGAGTCCGTACTCGTCGAGAAACTCCGAGAGAGTATCGACACCGACGGCCGGTTCCCCCGGTACCGGACGAACGTAGGCGCACGGCCTCTCCTGTAGCCGGTCGTCGGGCATCGGAACCAGAGCGACCTCCCGAATCGCGGGATGGTCGATCAACGCTTCCTCGACCTCTGCCGCAGAGATGTTCTGACCGCCCCGAATGATGAGGTCCTTCTCCCGGCCTCGTATCGAGATGTATCCATCCTCCTGCAGGACCGCCACGTCGCCGGTCTTGAACCACCCGTTCTCGGTGAAAGAATCGGACGTGATCTCCGGACGTTTCAGGTACCCGTCCATCAGGCCGTTCCCCCGCATCAACAGCTTCCCTGGCTCGTTCGTGATTTCCTCGCCGTCGTATTCCCGCCGAACTGTTACCTCTCTGCCCGGGATGGGAGCGCCATCCGTCTGAGAGACGGTCTTCACGTCGTCGTCCAGGCGCGTAGCCGTGACGATGCCGTTCTCGGTCTGTCCCCAGATGGCCATCACCGTCAGGTTCTCGAATCGCCGATACGCTTCCTCGACGACCGGTGCCGGAATCGCAGAGCCAGCGAGAGCGAACAGTTCCAGTTCGGGAAGCGAATACGCCGAGACGTCCGACTGGTCCAGAAGGTCTTTCAAGAACGTCGTCGCACCGATGCTAAACGTGCAGTCCTCCTCGTCGAGTATCTCGAGCGCCGCGTCCGGGTCCCACCTGTCGACGAGGACAACCCGAGCACCGAGCAGCAGTCCGAGGCGTACGTAGTAGTGAATTCCCGTGTTGTGAGCGAGGGGGCTCGCTCCGAAGATCACGTCAGTTTCGTCGAGGCCGAGCACGTCGATCGGCTGGGCCGTCTGGTGCATCCCGGTCTCGGCAGACTGACGGACGCCCTTGGGTTCGCCGGTCGTCCCTGACGTGAACATGACCTGTTCGACGTCGTCCATCGCCGTCTCGATCTCCGCTTCTAACGGATCGGGACGGGGCGATTCGAGCGTCGACCAGGGCTGGAAGCGACTGTCTTCGCTCTCGAAGGAACCGACGACGTAGACCACGGACGGGTCGACAGTTCCGTCTGCCACCAGCGATTCGACCATGTCGACGTGGTCGAATCCTCTGAAGGTCGACGGGACGAGAAAGACGTCACACTCGGCGAGATCGAGGATGAACCCCACTTCGGAGGCCCGGTGTTCGGGCAAGATTGGGACGGCAGTCGCTCCAGCTTTCAGCGTGGCGAGGTACGCGAGCGGGAATTCGACCCAGTTCGGGAGCTGCATCGCGACTGTATCACCGGGTTCGACCCCGTCGGCCCGGAGTTGCCTCGCTATCCGGTTCGAGCGGTCGTCGAGGTCACCGAACGTCAGATCCGTCGACTGTTTGCCATCGGGAAGATCTGACTGCTGTGGATGGTGCTCAGTGAAGGCAGTACGGTCCCGAGCGCTCGCGATGGTTTCCGCCGCCGCCGAAACGAACGGCTCAGACACGTCGATGGTCGTACTTGGGTGGGTCATACTGATCGAGGTTGCGTGGCGTACCGGGCGTGTAAACGAGTAACACACAGATAGATCTTGTGGATCCCGGAGCGAGGGTTTCCCTGGTGTGGCAAACCGTTCGCGTCCACTGACTGAGGACGAAGTCGTACGGCCGTGCGATCCGGTAGACCTCGAGGACCCGGTTCGATCGGGACGTGGGCGTCGAGAGACGAACGGGTGGAAGAAATCTATAAATCGGGGAGGTGCGAACGTGTCGAGCGAGCGACCATGAGTGTGAGAGACGTCGGTTGGTATCTCCGACCGACCGAGGGGACGACCAGGATCGAGTTGGCCGAACAGGCCGAAGCCAGCGGCGTCGAATCGGTTTGGCTGGGAGAACGGTGGGAGTCGAACGCGTTTTTTCAGTTAGGACAGATCGTCGAACGCACGGATAACATCCGCCTGGGGACCGGCATCATAAACGCGTTCACCCGCACGCCAGCCGTCATCGCGATGGGACTCGCGAGCGTTCCAGCCGACCGGGACTTCGTCCTCGGCGTCGGGCCGAGTACCCCGGCGGTCGTCGAGGAACTACACGGTATCGAGTACGAACGGCCCATCCGTCACCTCCACGAGACGGTCACGCTCCTGAAACGGTACACGAACGACGACGGAGAGCGCGTCAACTACGACGGAGAGGTGTACACCGTCTCGGACATCCCGCCGCTCGAGGCGGACGTGCCGGTCTTCAACGCCGCCCTGGGGCCGATGAACCGACGACTCACCGGTCGGTTGTGCGACGGCTGGCTCCCCCACCTGATACCGTTCTCCGAACTCGAGTCGTGTTTGGAGGAAATGCGTGCCGAAGCCGCCGACGCCGGCAGAGACCTGGAGTCGTTCGAAGTGAACCCCTGGTTCCCGGCATACGTAAAGGACGACCCGGAACTCGCGAAAGACGAACTCCGTGCACACGTCGCCTACTACGCAGGGGCGAGCCACGGCTACCGTAACGCCGTTGCTAGCACGTATCCCGAGAACGCTGTTGCGATCGGGGAGGCGTGGGAATCGGGGGACCGCGAAGGGGCGGCGGCCCACGTCAGCGACGAAATGTTACCCGACTTCGGCGTGGCCGGGACGCCCGAGATGGCCCGCGAACAGTGCAGAGACGTCCTCGCCGCGACGCCGATCGACGTCCCGATCCTGTTTTTCCACCCGTGGGTCGACGACGAGTGCATCCGGCGGACCCGGGCGGAACTCTCTCCCGACCTCCTGTGAGAGTGACCGGACACCGGCCAGCACCCCCGAATCCACCGCGTTGAGGGGACAAAACCTTTAAGGCACCCGGAAATCTCCCTGTGGGTATGATTACCAGTGACAACCTGTCCAGTTTCGAAAGTATCAACTAAAGGACTAGTATCCGAGACACCATAGCAACGATGAACCTAGTACGAGAAAATCACCTGGTCCACGGTGCGCTGAGAGGTGTGAGACAGATATTCACGAACCGAATGACTGCGTTCTACTTCGCGTTTCTCGTCTTCGTCATCTGCCTCGGCATTTTCGGACCCCACGTCGCCCCCTACGAGCACGACGAAACGATCTACAGGGGCGGCGAACTCCAACGGGCCGAACCGCCGTCGCTGCACCACCCGCTCGGGACGAATCTCCACGCCCAGGACGTACTCTCGCGAATGTTGATCGGCGCACGGCCGACAGTCATCGCAGCGTTGCTCGGTGGAACGACCATCATCACCATCGGTTCGGTGATAGGGATCACTGCCGGGTACATGGGGGGCTGGGTGGACGACGTCCTCATGCGGTTTACGGACCTCGTCTACGGCGTCCCGTTACTGCCCTTCGCTATCGTACTCGTCGGATTGGTCGGGATGGGCTTTTACGCGACGATACTGGTCATCGGCGGCATCCTGTGGCGAGGCAGTGCACGGGTGTTACGCTCGCAGGTGTTACAGATCAAAGAGCGGCCCTACATCCTGGCCGCCAAGTCTACGGGAGCAAGTTCGCTTCGAATCGTCGTAAAACACATCGTCCCGAACGTCGCGACCATGGGACTCCTGTTTTTCGCCCTCGGCATCGGCTACACCATCATCATCTTCGCAGGCCTGGCGTTCCTGGGTGTGACCGACCCGTTCGTCCCGTCGTGGGGCGTCATGCTCCGAAACGCGTTCCGGTCCGGGCAGATGGGGGAGCTCTGGTGGTGGTCGCTCCCGCCAGGCCTCATGATCGGGTTCACCGTGCTGGCCACGTTCATGTTCGGCCGGGGGTACGAGGAAATCTCCGGCGCGGACGAGGACGCCTTCGTGGAGGGGGCCCAGTAATGGCCGATCCACTGCTCGAATTCGACGACGTGACGATACAGTACCAGACCAACCAGGGACCCCTGACGGCCGTCTCGAACGCGTCGTTCACGGTCGACCAGGGCGAGTACTTCGGACTGGTCGGCGAATCTGGCTGTGGGAAGAGTACCATCGCAAACGCGATTCTCGGTGGACTCGACGACAACGGCGAGGTAACGTCGGGGACCATCTCGTTCAAGGGACGGGAAATTCAGGACCTCTCCGAGCGGGAGCTACGCGAAGAGATACGCTGGAAGGAGATTTCCTGGATCCCCCAGGGGTCGATGAACAGCCTCAATCCGCTGGAACGGATCGACGACCAGGCGATAGAGATCGCCCGGACACACACCGACCTCACCCGCACCGAGGCCGGGCAGAAACTCGAAGAGATGTTCGAAATCGTCGGACTCGACCCCGACCGGGTGTCGGATTACCCGTTCGAGTTCTCGGGCGGCATGCAACAACGCGTCCTCATTTCGTTCGCCCTGTTCCTCGAACCGTCGTTTATCATCGCCGACGAACCGACGACCGCTCTCGACGTGATCATGCAGGACGAGGTGTTCAAGTACCTCGATACCATCAAAGACGGGAAGATCGGGCTCGTGTTGATCACGCACGACATCAGCCTGGTGTTCGAATCCTGTGACGACATGGCCGTCATGCACGCCGGACAGATCTGCGAGACCGGTCCGGTGACGGACGTCTTCGACGCGCCCAGGCATCCGTACTCGATACTTCTTCAGCGGGCCTTCCCCGACGTTCGGTTCCCGGACCGGGACCTGGTCTCGATCGACGGCAACCCCCCGGAGAACTTTGGCGCGGTCGATTACTGTAGTTTCGTGGACCGGTGTCCCTGGGCCGTCGACGCCTGTAGGGAGGCCGAACCGCCGCTCGAATCGGTCCCGGACGGATCGAGCGACCACCTCGCCGCGTGCGTCAGACAGGACGAACAGCTTCGAGCAGACGTAGACGCGCCCCACGCCGCCGACGGAGGTTCCCATGAGCAGTGACGTGATTCTGGAGGCCAGGGACCTCAAGAAATATTTCAAGGGAGAGGGATCGGTACTCGATTACGTCCTCAGGCGACGGACGTCGACCATCAATGCGGTGGACGGGGTTTCGATGGTGCTTCCCGAAAACTACTCTATCGGAATCATCGGCGAAAGCGGTAGTGGGAAGTCAGTGTTGCTCCGAACGCTCGCTGGCCTCCACACGCCCACTAGCGGAGAAGTACGATTCGAGGGGCGTCCGGTGTCGGAGTTCGACCGGACACAGCGTCGGCAGTTCCGGAAGAACGTACAACTCGTGTTTCAGAACCCGTTCGAATCGCTCGACCCCAAAATGACGGTCAAACAGACGCTCTACGAGCCGCTCAAGGTGCACGGTCTCGGCGACCGCGAGGAACGCGTCCACGACGTGCTCGAACAGGTCGAACTCGCACCGGCGGAAAAGTACCTTACCAGGTATCCCAAGCACTTGAGCGGCGGGGAGAAACAACGCGTGTCCATTGCCCGCGCTCTGGTCCTGGAACCGAGCGTCCTCCTGGCCGACGAACCGGTGTCGATGCTAGACGTTTCGACGCAGGTCGCGATCCTGGACCTGCTCGCAGACCTCTCAGAAACGCTCGGCCTCTCGATGGTGTACGTCTCACACGACCTCTCGACGGTTCCGTACATCTGTGACGAGATCAACGTCATGTATTCCGGCCGAATCGTCGAGTCGGCACCGACCGAGGTGCTTCTGTCGGACCCGAAACACCCGTACTCTCGGGCACTCATGGACGCGGTGCCGATTCCCGACCCGCACGTCGACCGGGCCCGGACGAAGATAGGCGGTGCCGTCCAGGATCCCGTCGACGTGGGCGAGGGGTGTCGGTTCCGAGACCGGTGCCCCGAGCGAATGGATATTTGCGAGGTGACGCCCCGGTCGGTCGACCCGACGGGAGACGGTTCTCGCGAGGTCGCGTGTCACCTCCACTACGACCACGACGTGGCCGAAAGCGCCGAAGTGGCCGGTTCGGCCGAGGTCGAGGCGGGTGATGGTTCGTGATCACTGCCCGGTACTTCGGAAAGCGGCTAGTCCACTCTATCGTCCTCCTGTTTCTCATCGTGACGTTCCTGTTTTTCTTCTTCCGGGCGATGCCCGGGTCCTACGCAGACCTGTTGATCTATCGCGGTGCTGATCCGGAGACTGTAGCGGCGCTCCGGGCACAGTGGGGCCTGGACGACCCCCTGCACGTCCAGTACGTCAATTACCTCAAAAACTTCGTATCACTCGACATGGGCGTTTCCAGGCAGTTTCGCGTCCCCGTCTGGGACTACGTGAACAAGCGGATCCTCAACTCGTTCATCCTGATCGCACCGGCCATCACGTTCGCGTACGTGGTCGGCTCGTTGATCGGCACGCTCCAGGGGACCCGACGAGGCACCTGGTTCGAACGCATTTCCGTCCCGGCGATCATCCTGCCCGGCGCATTTCCCTCGTTCTTCATCGCGATGGTCCTGGTTATCGTGTTCTCCACCTGGCTCGGACTGTTCCCGGCACAGGGGATGACGGCGCCGGAGGTGTACGACGTCTGGTGGCACCGGTACTTCACCTGGTCGTTTGCAACCCACTACGTGCTACCGTTCACCGCCGTCGTGTTGCGGTACCTCCTCTTGCCGACGATGATAATGCGGGCATCAGTGGTCGAAGTCCGTTCACAGGACTTCTTCAGGTACCAGCGGATGGTCGGGCTATCCAACGCCCGTCGGTTTCGTCACCTGATGAAGAACGCGAGCTTGCCGGTCATCACCCTGTATCCGGTCTCGATGACGAGAGCGATCGGCGGGCTGGTCCTCATCGAAGTGGTCTTCAACTGGCCGGGGATCGGCAACGCTCTCATCGAGGCGGTGCTCTCCCGGGACGTACCCGTGGTGCAGTTCCTGTTCATCCTCATCGCGATATTCATCGTGTTCGGCAACTTCCTGGTCGACGTCGTCTACGGCGTGATCGATCCCCGGGTCGAAATCGGCGACCGGTGAGGTCTCGGACCAACTCCCCTCCCCTATCGGCACTGCATCTAGACGTCGGAGCGGCGGGATCGACGTGCAGGCAAACGAGCGACCTGCTGTCCGTGGAATGCGGTCAGCGACCTGCCGGGGGTGCTCGGGTCAGCGTCAGCGTCACGGCAACGCTATATGGGCCCTCTGTGAAACGTACAGGACCGATGAAACGCGTTTCCCACGATTTCGTACACCTCGACGAGGGCCAGCGACGCATCCAGCGGAACGTCCGTGACCGCTGCGAGCAGTTCGACGTCGAGTACTGGCGGCGGTGTGACCAGGAAGAGCAGTACCCCCTTGAGTTCGTCGACGCCCTGGCCGACGACGGAATACTCGGGATGTTGGTTCCAGAAGCCTACGGCGGGGCCGGACTGTCGCTTTCGGAGGCAGTGGTCGTCATGGAGGAAATCGCCGCAAGTGGGGGACTCGCGGCTGCTCAGGCCATTCTCGGTGCCGTCCTGAACGCGGACCTGCTGGTACGGTGTGGGACCGAGGAACGCAGAGACGAACTCCTTCCCGAGGTCGCCACAGGAGACACCCGAATTCAGTCGTTTTTCCTCACCGAACCCGACTCCGGTTCGGACCCGACAGCCATCGAGACGGTAGCCGTCGAGCAGGGAGAGACGTACCTCGTCTCCGGTCGGAAGGTGTGGGCATCGCGCATCGAGGCCAGCGATTACGTCGTCATCGTCGCACGAACGACACCGCGATCAGCGGTGGCGGACCCACGGAAGGGACTGTCGCTCTTTCTCGTCGACAGGGCACGACTGGACGACCCGGCAGTGGACGTCGAAGGGATTCCGAAGTCGGCGACGAACGCGGTACCGTCCTATCGCGTGGCGTTCGACGGCCTGGAGATTCCCGCCTCGAACCTGCTCGGGGAGGAGGGCGAGGGGTTTTCCCAGCTACTCGGCGGGCTGAACACCGAACGGATAGTGTTTGCAGCCGAGTGCGTCGGTCTCTGTCGGATCGCCCTCGACGCTGCAGTAGCGTACGCCGGCGACCGAACGGTCTTCGGTCGGGCGATCGGTCGGAACCAGGCCATCCAGCACCCGCTGGCCGCGGCGTACGTCTCCCTGTTTGCGGCCAAACACCTCACGTACGCCGTCGCCGAGCGGATGGCGACGCTGGATAGTCGCGAGGCAGGTGCCGAGGCTGCGGCGGCGAAGTACTTCGCCTCGGAAGCCGCCTATCGCAGCGCTGACGCCGCGGTGCAGACGTTCGGCGGCTTCGGCGTCGCTCGCGAGTGTGACGTCGAGCGATACTTCAGGGAAGCGCGACTCACCCGCCTGTATCCTATCTCCCAGGAACTCGTTTTGAACTACCTCGGCGAACACGTCCTCGGGTTACCGAAGTCGTACTGAGGACACGGTCCGTGGTAAACTATTTAGCCGGTTGCTTGTGAATACCAAGCACCGATGTCCGAGCACACTCGAGAGACACGTACGTCGTACGACGTCGCCGTCGTCGGATCCGGCTGGGCAGGATTGACCGCAGCTATCGCGGCCGCCGAGAGGGGCTGTCGGACGGTCGTCCTGGAGAAAGCGCCCGAACACGCCAAGGGTGGCAACTCCCAGTTCACGCGGGCGATGAAGATTCCGACGGAAGCGATCGACGCCGGCCAGGAGTTCCAGGGCCGGGCCTACTCGAAGGCCGAATTTTTCCGGGACGTCATGACCGTCACGGACGGCAGGGCGGATCCCGACCTCACCCAGACGATGGTCGACGAGACGCCAGCGACGTTTCACTGGCTGACCGACCACCTCGCCGCGAACGGCTACCAGTGGGTGTACGAGTCCTCGCGGGCAGGCTACACCGGTGGGCTGGTATTCTTCGACTCGATCGTAGACAAACTGACGAACGTCGCCCGGGCGAACGACGTGCAGTTCCTGTTCGAGGCAGAAGCCAGAGAACTGGTTCTCGATCCGGACTCGAACGCGATCGCGGGTCTGGAGGGATTTCAGGCCGGAGACCGTATCCGGATCGACGCCGACGTAGTGGTCATCGCCTGCGGTGGCTTCGAGGCGAGTACCGAACGGCGAACGAAGTACCTCGGGAAGAACTACGACGAGATTACCGTCCGGGGCGTCCGCTACAACACCGGGGAGGCGATCGACATGGCCCTGGACGTTGGCGCGAGTTCGAGCGGCCAGTGGAGCGGTGCCCACATCTCGCTCGTAAACGCCGGGGCACCGCCGGTCGGTGGCGGACAGAGTTCGATGGACGGGTACCAGTTCGGCGTCATACTCGACCACCAGGGCGAGCGGTTCGTCGACGAGGGCGAAGACGAGCGGTTACACACCTACGCAAAGATCGGGCAGATCGCCTACGAGCAAGGTGGCGAGGAGGTGTTCGTGGTCCAGGATTCGAGAACCGACCGGTACGCCGACTGTCCGGGTCCGGTCGAACCGGTTACGGCGGATTCTATCGAGGAACTCGTCGATCGGCTGGGTATCGAAGACCGGTCCCGGGCGGTGCAGACCATCGAGGAGTACAACACAGCGTGTCAGGACGGTGCCGAGCTCGAACCGTTCCGGTTGGACGGCAACAGCACCACCGGAGTCTCCCCGCCGAAGTCGAACTGGGCGGTGGGTCTCACCGAACCTCCGTTCGTCGGCTATCCGGTCAAGCCAGGGTTCACCTTCTCGTTCGGTGGCCTCGAGCAATCCACGGGAGCCGAGGTACTGGACACGTCCGGACGACCCATTCCGGGACTGTACGCGGCCGGGAACGCTACCGGTGGCCTCTTCTACGACAGTTACGTCGGCGGATCCGGCGTGACGAAGGCGGCTGTGTTCGGAAAGCTTGCGGGAGAGAACGCCGCCGACTACGTCTCGGCCTGACCGCCCGCTGCAACGTTGTCAGTCGCCGCCGATTTCGACGGGCAGGTCGCGGCCGGGACGGCTTACTGTTCGTCCTGCCAGATGCCCCGGGTCAGCCCCGGCGTGTACAACGAGATCTTCCCGTCTTCGATCTCGCCGTAGGAGATGAACCAGTCTTCCCCTCTCGCCCCGGTCATCCGACCCATGACGGTGAACTTGTCGTCTTCGATGACCCAGTTCTCGATCTCGTGGTAAATCTCCTCGGCGCCCTCCCGCGTGAGCCGGTCGTCGAAGAACGCTTTGAGCTCCTCGCGGCCGTGTACTTCTCCGTCGATGAGCGGATGTCTGTAGGTCACGTCCTCGGTGAAGTTCTCCACGAGGTCGTCGTGCCGGCCGTCTTCGACCGCTTCGAGATAGTTCTGGAACAGCTCTTTTGCCAGGGGCTTGTCGTCGGCCATAGTCTGTGACAGACTCCCACACCGCATAATTGTTGCGGTACGACCGATAGAGCGGGTTAGGGTCACGTAGACGGGTGCGGCGTGGGACCAGGCTGCGGGAATCTGACGGTCACTCCGTCGAGGTGAGGAAACCGGTCCACACCAACGCACAGAACGCGACCAGGTAGAGGGTGCCGAGGAAACTGAAAGCGACGTTCCAGCCGAAGGCGTCGGCGAGAAATCCCACGCAGAAGGCACCCAGTCCGCCGAGGAGCCCGTACACAGTACGGACGACGCCGAACTGGCCGGCCTGGCGACTGTCCGAAAATCCGTCGAGAAACTTCGGATCCAGCGCGGGGAAGAAACTCGCACCGAGCCCCAGGAAGATAGTCCCGGCAACGACCAGGAAGACGTGGCTCGAAGCGACGACCAGCGCGATCCCGATCGCCCCGCCCAACATGCAGCCGGCGAGTGCGAGATCCCGACTGATTCGGTCGGAGAGCGTCCCGACGGCGATCTGGATTCCGCCCCGGGACAGGAAGTACCCCGAAAAGACCAGGCCGGCAAACGTCGCCGAGTAGCCTTTCGCGTCCACGAGGAACGTCGGGAGGAACGAGATCAGCGCCTGAACCGAGAAGGTTCCGAGCACGGCGATCAGCAGGGTAAACGCGACGTGCCGGTTCGAGACCGTCTCGACGACCGTGCGAAGCAACTGTCTCCCCCGAAACGAACGCTCCGGCCGGCGCGGCTGTATCGGCGTAACTAGTCGGACGACGAGGAGGAATACCGGGACGCAGAGTACGGTCGTGGTTCCGACGGCGACCCGCCAGCCGTAGTTCGTTCCCAGCCACGCAGCGGTCACCGGCGTGACGACGCCGGCGATCGGTGCACCCAACGAATGAATGCTGACGGCGAACCCCATCTCGTCCCACGTCCGGGACAACAGGGTCGTACCGACCGTGTAATGGAGTCCCGCAACTGCGCCGAGCGCGACGACGCAGAAGGCAAAGAGAAGAAAGTGGGGTGTAAGCGCCAGGAGGAGACTCATCAGCGCGGTCCCGCTCACCGCGACCAGGATGATGGCTCGCTCGCCGTACTTGTCCGCCAGCACGCCGCTCGGGAACTGGAAGAGCGCGTAGCCGATCCACATCCCCGACAGGGCGACGCCGATCTGCGTGTTCGTGACCTGGAAGTTTCGCGCGATAAAGGGAACGACGGGGCTGATCGCCAGTCTGGCGAAGAAAGTGACGAAAAACGCCAGCATACAGACCGTGAGAACGGTGTATCGGTAGGTCCAGTTCATAGTGGCGTCCCGGTGGTGACCGTGGCCGGGGCGGAGCGAACGAGTACGGTCGGAATCCGACGCTCCGGTTCGGAAACCCCGATTTCTGTAGCGTCGACCGACGACCCTGCTACCAATAAACGTTGTGTACGGGTCGCCCGGACCGGCTTACTCGTCCGGAACCGACCCGGTGTACTCGACGTGTTCCATCACGGCGTCCCACATGTCCTGGCCCATCGGATTCTCGCTCTCTTCGGCCAGGTGTGCCTGCAGGCCGGCGGTCCGGCTTACGAGCGCCAGCCCTTTCAGGAACCGACCGTCGAGTCCCATGTCGCTGGCGACGGCCGCGATGGCGCCGGTCGCGTTGACGGGGAGGACCCGGTCGTACCGGTCCTCGGCCACCCGCCGGACCTCGCTGACGAGTTCGACGTGTTCGCCGGCGATCTCCTCTTCCTCGGCCAGTTCGAACAGTCGGAGCGTTCGCGGGTCGTCCGGTTCGTGGTCCGGGTGCCCGATGCCGGGGAACGGACCGTCGGACTCGTCGAGGAGGCGTCTTGCAGCCGCCTCCGCGTCGTCGTACGGCGTGACCGACTGGAGGCGGTCGGCGCAGTGTTCCATCGACCCGAGGTACACCTTCCCCGCCCCGAGGATGCCGGCCGAGACCGCACCCTGGAGAGCCTCGGGGGCGCCGAGCTGCGTCATCCGGGCCGCGATGACGCTCGGCGTCACGCCGTGCTCGGCGATGGAGACGAGGATCGCGTTCAGCAGCCGCGACTCGGACTCCGACGGCTCCTCGCCCGTGTAGTGGAAGTAGACGAACGTGGCGAAGTCCATCTCGCCGATGATCTCCGACGTCAGGTCGCGGTCGCGGACGGTTATGCTGTCACTGTCGCTGGTCGCGATGCTGGTTTCGAGTTCGGGCTCCCGTGCCATGCAGTCGTGTATTCCACACTCCCCCATAATGGTTCGCCACACCAGCACTGTAGCAACGAGCGGCGAACGACGCTCCTGTCGGTAGCAGGCACGCCCCGTCCGCGCATTTTTTACCACCGTGGTCGCTACGTTCCCCAACGATGGACCAACGTGACGACGCGGCTCCCGCGGCGTTCGAGGGGTGTACCCTCACTCGCGTCTTCGACGGCAGCCTGACGAAGTACCGGGACCGCACGGCCGTCGTCGACGAGGAGCGGTCGTTCACGTACGGCGAACTCGACCGCCGGTCGGCCGCCCTCGCCAACGGCCTGGTCGACGAGGGCGTCCGACCCGGGGACCGCGTCGGGTGTCTGATGGCCAACCGCGTCGCCTTCGCGACGACGCGGCTGGCGGTAATCAGGGCCGGGGCAGCGTTCTCGCCGCTGAATCCGTCGCTCTCGTTCGACGAACTCGGTACGCTCGTGTCGACGGCCCGCGTCGGGACGCTCGTCTGCGGACCTGACCACCTGGCGACGGCAGCCGACCTCCGTCGCCGCCTCGACCCAGTCGACCGCATCGTCTATCTCGGCGGTGAGACGGCCGACGAGGACGTCGACGTCGTCGACTACGAGACCCTCATCGCGTCCCACGTCGGGACGGCGACGCCAGACGTACGGGCCGACCCGGAGGACGTCGCGAGCGTGACGTTCACCGGCGGCACCACCGGCGACCCGAAGGGCGTCGTCCACACCCACCGGTCCCGCGTCCAGAACCTCCTGGCCCACCAGTACGAACTCGACATCACCGGCGAGAGTCGTCTCCTCCTGACGACGCCGCTCGCTCACGGCGCTCGGCTCTCGCTCAAAGCGGGGCTGCTCGCCGGCGCCACGGTCCACGTCCGTCGGAGCTTCGACGCGTCGACGTTCGCCGCCGACGTCCGCGAACACGACGTCACCTGGACGTGGTTCGTCCCGACGATGCTGTACCGACTGCTCGAAGCGGGAGTCCAGGCGGACGACGTCCCGACCCTGGAGACGATAGCCTACGGCGGGGCGCCGGTCAGCGCGGTACGACTCGCGGAGGCTGTCGACCGGCTTGGACCTCGCCTCGTCCAGTTCTACGGCCAGGCGGAAGTGCCGGTCCTCGCGACGACGCTCGGCAAGAAAGAGCACGCCGCCGGGGTCCGGTCCGACGACTCCGACGCGCTCGCCTCGGCGGGGTCGCCTTGTCTCCTGGCCGACGTACGGATCGTGGACGACGACGGGACGACGGTCCCGCAGGGCGACGTCGGAGAGATCGCCGCCCGGAGCGCCTACACGATGTCCGGCTACTTCGAGAACCCCGAAGCGACGGACGCGACCCTCCGAGACGGCTGGGTCCACACCGGCGACGTGGGCCGGATCGACGACCGAGGTCGGCTACACGTCGTCGACAGAGAGTCGAACGTCGTTATCTCCGGTGGAATGAACGTCTATACGTCGGACGTGGAGGCGGCGGTGGAACGGCATCCGGACGTGCAACGGTGTGCCGTCTTCGGCGTCGACGACCCCGACTGGGGTGAGGCCGTGACGGCGGCGGTCGTTCGAACTGACGACGACTTCGGTGACGACGACCTCCGGACGTTCGTCGCCGACCGACTCGCTCCGTACGAACGGCCGAAAGCGGTCCACTTCGTCGACGAACTCCCGCTGACGGCCTACGGGAAGGTAGACAGGCAGGCACTCGCCGAACGGTTCGGGTGAGAACTGTAGCGCGGGACGCGGCTGCCGAGACTGCGACCGTCTAGACCGAGAGGTACTGGTCCAGGACGGCGTCGTCGGCGACGAGTTCGTCAGCGTCGCCATCGTACCTGATCCGGCCGTTGCTGAGGACGTACGCCCGGTCCGAGATCTCGAGTGCCATCTCGATGTTCTGCTCGACGAGGAGGATGGTGTGGCCTTCCTCGTTCAGGCGGACGATGATGTCCCGCATGGTGTCGACCAGTCCGGGCATCAGGCCCTCGACCGGTTCGTCGATGAGCAGCAGCTTCGGATTGGACACGAGCGTGCGAGCGATGGTCAGCATCTGCTGTTCGCCGCCGGACATGGTCCCGGCGCGCTGGTTGAGGCGCTCTTCCAGCCGCGGGAAGTACTCGAAGGTCGGTTCGACGGCGTCAGCGAAGTTCTGGTCGGAGTCCATGCCGACCTGCAGGTTCTCCCGCACGGTCAGGTCCGGAAAGATGCCCCGGTCCTCCTTGATGAAACCGATCCCTCTCCCGTAGATGGCCTCCGGCGACAGGCCCTGTATCTCCTCGCCGTCGAAGGTTATCGTCCCGGACCGCGGCGGCGTCAGACCCATGATCGACCGGAGCGTCGTCGTCTTGCCGGCGCCGTTGCGACCGAGCAGCGACACCACCTCGCCCTCGTCGAGGTCGAGGGAGACGTCGAACAGGATCTGGGCCTCGCCGTAGTACGTGTCGATGGAGTCGACGCTGAGTATCATGCTTCTCCCAGGTAGACTTCCCGGACCCGATCGTCGTTCCTGATCTCGTCCGGGGTGCCGCGTGCGAGTACTCGGCCCTGGTGGAGGACGCTGATCGTATCAGAAATGTCGATTACGAACTCCACGTCGTGTTCGATGACGAGGACCGTCTTGTCCTCGCCGATCCGACGGATGAGTTCGAGCAACTCGCGGGTTTCGTTCGTGTTCAATCCGGCGACGGGTTCGTCCAGCAGGATGAGGTCGGCGTCGAGGCTGAGGGTGAGACCGAGTTCGATCACCCGCTTGTCACCGTGGGAGAGGGTCTCGACTTTCTCGTCGGCGAGGTGTTCGAGCCCGATGAACTCGATTATCTCTCGCGCCTCGCGGTTGAGGTCGTCCTGCTCGTCGACCTTCGAGAAGGCGTAGGATAGCGTTCGGGGACTCCGCTCGACCGACTGGATCCCCAGGCGGATGTTCTCGAGGACGGTCAACCCGTCGAACAGGTTCGTGATCTGGAACGACCGCCCGATTCCCATTCGGGACACCTCCGGAACGTCGAGGTCGGTGATGTCCTCGCCCCGGAAGGTGATCGTCCCGGAGGTCGGCGCGAGCGTCCCGGAGATGAGGTTGAAGAACGTCGTCTTCCCGGCGCCGTTCGGGCCGATCAGCGACGTAGTCTCGCCCTCCTGGATCTCGTAATCGACCGAGTCGACGGCGGTCAACCCGTTGAACCGTTTACTGAGGTCCGCAGTCTCTAACAAGACCTCCGACATACCCTCAATGGCTACCCACGCCTACATAAGCGTATTGCCTCGGCGTACCACACCGCCGTGAGGGACGGCGGCCAGGCGCTGTCAGGAGGCGACTGCGGGCGAACCGAGCGGGGAGACGGCAACACTTTTGAGCATCTCGTCTGATGATAGCGCATGGCATACGAAGTGGTACACGAGTCGGACGTCCCGGTAACTGACATGGCCGAAACCGACGTTCCGGTCGACCTCGAGATGCAGGCGGTCGACGAGGCGCTCGACGCGGAGAAGGTTCGAGTGAAGCTCTGGCACTTCGAGCCGGGCGACGCCATCGGCTACCACGCCCAGCCGGAACAGGAGGAAGTTTACTACGTGCTGGAGGGGGAGTTTTCGCTGAAGCTCGGGCGCTCCGGCGAGACGGAGATCGTCGAGGTCGGGCCGGGCGCCTTCTGGCGGGCGGCCGCGATGGTCGGGCACGGCCACCGGTGCATCGGCGACGAAGACGGCGTCGTCCTCGCCATCGGCGCTCCGGCAGTCGACGAGGAGGGGCTCGACCCCCACGCGATAGAGTAGTTGACGCCCGCGCCGCAATCAGTCCTTCTCGGCCTCGTTCATCCACTCGATAGCTGCGCTGGTGCCCTCTTCCTCCCAGAGTTCGAAGAAGTGCTGGCCGGCGGCCGTCAGGTGACCGAGGGCGTCGACGTACTGGGACTGTCTGACCGTTGGCCTGAATCCCTGCATCTCGGTGACGTCGTTGAGTGCGTGCTTCGCCAGTCTGACTCCCTGGCTGGGGACGCGCCGGATGGCCGCGACCTCCTCGAAGGCCTCGTCGAGCAGGTCGTCGTGGTCGACGACGCGATTGACCATCCCCATCTCCGCGGCGCGGTCGGCGTCGATCACCTTGCCGGTGTACAGGAGTTCGCGGACGTACTTCATCGAGCCGGTCACGAACGGGTAGACGAGCGTCGGGGGGAACCCGCCCATCCGAACGCCGGGGTAGCCGAAGGTCGCCCGGTCGCTCGCGATGGTGATGTCGGCGATGACGGCGAGGTCGTTCCCTTCGGCGAGGGCGTGGCCGTTGACCGCAGCAACCACCGGCAGGTCCAGTTCGTAGACGGCGAAGACCGCCTCGGAGATGGCCTCCAGCCAGTCGAGCCACTCCTCAACCGACTCGGGGTCCTCGAACGACTCGAGCTCGTCCATGTCGAAGCCCGCCGAGAAGGCCGACCCGGCGCCGGTCAGGACCACGGCCCGCAGGTCGTCGTCGGCCTCGGCCGCGTGCAGGGCGTCGATCAGCTCGCCGACTTCGCCGCGAGTGAGCGAGTTCAGGCTTTCGGGCTTGTCGATGGTGACCAGGGCCGCACCCTGCTCGACCTCGTAGGTGAACGCGTCGTAGTCGTTCACGGCCGTTCGCCTCCGGGACGCCCCACCGGAGAAACGGCCGGGTCGGCGGGCGACGGCGAACGGCGCATCGTGGTTCGGAACACGTTAGGCGGACAGGATGGCACTGACGGCGTGCGGGCCGTAGCCGCCGAGGGTGATCAGGCCGTGCTCCGCGCCGTCGACCTGGCGCTCGTCGGCCTCGCCGCGGAGCTGCCAGACGGACTCGGCCACGGAGGCGAGTCCGAGGGCGCCCGGCGCGTTACCCCGCGACATCATCCCGCCGTCGGTGTTGACCGGGATCGAGCCGTCGAGGAACGTCTCCTCGTTCTCGATGAGCGTCGGTCCCTCGCCCTCCTCCGCGAAGCCGACGTTCTCGTAGCACTCGATCTCCGTGAACGCCGTCGCGTCGTGCAACTGGGCGAAGTCCATGTCGTCGGGGCCGAGCCCGGTCTCCTCGTAGACAGTTTCGGCACAGCGCTTGCGCAGCGGCGAGTAGGGGTAGGGGTACCGCGACTCCTCGTAGGTCGGGCTCCCCTGGGCGATGGCGTCGAGCGACACGTCGCCCTCGACGCCCAGTTCCTCGGCCATCTCGTCCGAACAGACGACGACCGCCGCGCCGCCGTCGCTCGGCGGCGACATCTCGTACAGCCGGATGGGCGTGTTGACCATCGGCGAGTCGAGGACGTCGTCGACGGTGATGTCCGCGTTCTGGTAGTGGGAGTACGGCGTCAGCGCGCCGTTGCGCTTGCTCTTGACGCCGACTTTCGCGATCTGTTCTTCGGTCATCCCGTGTAGGTCCATGTACCGCTGGGCGAGCTGTGAGTCGCCCTTCGCGGGCAGCACCGCCATCCCGGTCTGCTGGACCCACTCGGGGTCACCCGGCGAGGGAATGTAGCCCCGTGGCTGGACCTCGGTCCCGACGACGACGGCGAGGTCGTAGGTCCCGGCCTCGATGAGGTCGGAGGCCTGCGTGAGGCCGGCGAGGCTGCTCACGCAGTACGCCTCCAGGTTGTAGATGGGTGCGCCGTTGTGCCCCATCCGTTTCATGATGTTACTTCCCGTCAGCGGCCCGGCCAGCGCGTTGCCGTGGAACAGCACCTCGGCGTCGCGCCAGGAGACGCCCGCGTCGGAGAGGGCATTCCGAATGGCCTCCTCTGCGAGGTCGATGTAGGACTTATCGGGGAATTTTCCGAACTTGTGCATCCCGACACCGGCGATACGTACCATTGTCGATAGCCTCGTCGAAAGGTTACCATCTGCGCTATTAAACGTTCCGCCAGATCCGGCCCCTGGCGGTCTGAATCGGTGGCAAACGATGGATCCGCGTCCCGGCGAAACCGGCCTCAGTACGTCGACGTTCGACCCCCGTCTACGGGTAGCGACGCCCCGTTGACGTAGCCGGCCCTGTCGCTGGCGAGAAACAGCGCCGCGTCCGCCACGTCTGTCGGGTCGCCGAAGCGACCCAGCGGAATCGTCTCGGCGTAGGCGTCCTCGTCGTCGCCCTCGACGATGCCCAGGTCCGACCGCGTCATTTCAGTCTTCGTGGTCCCGGGGTGGAGGGCGTTCACCCTGACGCCCTCCGGACCGAGCCTGTCCGCCAGGGCGTACGTCAGCAGGCGGACGGCCCCCTTCGAAGTACAGTACTCGACGGAGGCGGCGGTGCCTCTGATACCCGCGCTGCTGGACATGTTGACGATCGATCCACCGCCGTCCTCGACCATCTTCCGGGCGGCGACCTGCGCGCCGAAGAACGTTCCCTTGACGTTGACGTCCATCAGGCGCTCGTACTCGTCCTCTGTGACATCGAGGAAGTCGGTTATCTGGCTGACGCCCGCGTTGTTCACCATGACGTCGACGCCGCCGAACGCGTCGGCCGCCTCGACGACCCGTTCGAGGTCGTCGACGCAGGTCACGTCGCACTCGACGAACGTCGCGTCGGCGTCGGTGTCTGCCACGATGCGTTCGTGCGTCGGAGTGCCGCCTTCTCTGGGCGTCTCGCGGACGTCGGCGGCCACGACGTCGGCGCCGTGCTCGGCGAACGTCAGCGAAATCTCCCGACCCAGACCACTCGCAGCCCCGGTTACCACGGCTGTCCTGTCGGCTAGCAGTGCTCGCATGCCGTCGGTCGTTGGACGGCGGACGGGATAGTTCTACGTGTCGGCTCGAACGACCGCCAGCCGGGAAGCGCCTACTGCGGGACCTCGACTTCGGCCTCGGCGGTGGGCTCGAACGAGAAGAATACGACCGGTTCGCCGTCCTCGTCGCGCTTCAGTTCCTCCAGCGTGAGCCTGACGGGCGTCCCGACCTCGAGGGGGTCGTCGTAATCGAAGCCGGTGAGCCGCGACATGATCGTGATGCCCTCCGGCAGTTCGACCCAGCCGAAGGCGTAGGGGAGTTCACCCTCGTACCCCGGCGGCGTCCGGGTCTCGTAGACGATAGACGAGCAACTCCACACCTCGCCCTCGTTGCTCAGGTGGGTCGACTCCAGTTCGCCGCCACAGAGGTCACAGCGGGCCTTGTTCGGGAAGAACACCTCGTCGCACTCCGGGCACTTCCCGCCGATGAGGCGGGGCTCCTCGTCGTCGGTCTCCGGGATGGTAAACAGTCCGTCCTCTACGGGCTTCATGAGCGTACCGACACCACGTTCCTCCGGGATAAATAAGTTGTCCCCGAAGCGACCGATGTCGGCGGAAACGGCGCTCCTGCGGGCCGCTACGTGGTCACTCGAGTTGTGACCGGTCTATCCGGTCACTCGAGCTGCGACCGGTCTATCTTCCCGACCGTCGTCTTCGGGAGTTCGTCGTGGAACGCGTACTGCCGGGGCCGCTTGAAGTCGGCCAGTTCCTCGTGGTCCTGGCAGAACTCGTCGAGGTTCGCCTCGAGGGCGTCCCGGTCCGGCCGGTCGGAGACGACGTGGGCCTTGACGGTGTGGCCCAGGTCGTCGTCCGGGACGCCGATGACGGCAGCGTCCTCGACGTCGGGGTGGTCTCGGAGCGCGGACTCGACCTCGATCGGGTAGATGTTGAAGCCGCCGCTGACGATCATGTCGTCGGACCGGCCGACGTACCTGAAGACGCCGGGTTCGACGGTGTCGAACATGTCTCCCGTCGAGCGGAGGCCGTCCTCGACGACCGGCGGTTCCTCGGTGTCGAGGTAGCGCTCCATGCGGATCGGCGCTTTCACGAGGAGTTCGCCCGGTTCGCCCTCCTCGGCGTCGACTTTCGCCTGGGCGCCGGGGACGACCTGGAACGCCGTCGTCTCCGAGAGCGGGCGGGTTATCTCCTCGTAGAGGACGACGCCCTCCTCGGAGGTGCCGTAGCCGTTGGCGAGCCTGGCGTCGAACGTGTCGAGGACGGCTCCGGCGAGTTCGCGGGAGAGGTGTCCGCCGCCCTGGACGCACCGCTCGACCGAACCGACGTCTCGCGTCCCGTCGGCGGCGTCGGTCAGGTACTTGTAGTGGGTGGGGACGCCGATGAGCGCGGTGATGTCCTCCTGCTCGACGAGATCGAGCGCCTCCTCGGCGTCGAAGTCCGCCATCAGGACGTCCGTGCCGCCGACGATGAGCATCGGGATGAGGAGATTCGAGAAGCCGACGCCGAACAGCGGGGCGAACTGCAGGGCGCGGTCCTCGCGGTTGTAGCCGGTGAAGGGGAGCCACGTCCAGCCGTACTGGATGAGCTGGTACTGGGTCCGCAGACAGCCCTTCGGTTCGCCCGTCGTCCCGCTGGTCCAGTGGATCCAGGCCGCGTCGTCGAAATTCACGTCGGCGTTCGGGCGCTCGGCGGGGTAAGTCTCCAGCAGGTCGTCGAACGTGCCGGCGGCGTCGGCAGACTCCTCGTGGGCCGTGACGGCCGTGACGCCGGGGATCCGGCCCGACAGCTCGGCGACCTGGTCGACGTCGGCGACCAGGAGCGAGCAGTCGGCGCGGTCGAGCATGCCGGCGGTCGTCTCGACCGAGTGTCGTGTGTTGAGCGCCGAGAAGGTCGCCCCGAGTCGGGAGGCAGCCAGTAGCGTCACGACCGACTGCCACCGGTTGCCCAGAAGCGTGCCGACGACGTCACCTCGTTCGACGCCCAGGTCGCGAAAGCCCTGTGCGGCCCTGTTCGTTCGTTCGTCGAGATCCGCGTAGGTGAGGCGGAGGTCGCCGTCGACGACGGCCTCCTTGTTCGGGAGCGAGTTCGCGTAGTACTGGACGTATTCGTCGAGCCGCTGGAGCTTCATGGTATGCAAAACCGGTACATCCCCTGGTGGTTAAGTCTTTCCTCGCCGGGAGATCCGGGGAAAACGGGGCGGTCGGCGGGTCTAGAGGTCGAAGATCTTCATCGCGTTCTCGCGGAACAGCTTCCGCTGGACGTCCTCCGGGAAGTCGTGGGCGTTCTCGATCTGCCCGATCGCCTCGTCGAAGGAGAGCACCGGGAAGTCGGTGCCGAACAGCACCTTGTCCTGGCCGCGTGTCCGCATGAAGGTGACCATGTGTTCCTCCCAGTACTTGGGGGCGTGGGCGGTGGTGCCGACGTAGACGTTGGGGTGTTTCCAGGCGATGGCCTCCATCTCCTTGGTCCACGGCCAGCCCAGGTGGCAGGCGACGAAGTCGACCTCGGGGAAGTCGAGCGCGACGTCGTCCAGGTGCAGGGGTTTGCCCATCCGGTTGGGCATGAACTCGGCCGAGTGGCCGACCTGCATCAGCACGGGAACGTCGAGCTCCGCACACTTCGCGTAGAAGGGGTAGAACTCCCGGTGGTTGATCGGACGTTCGAACCCGTGGGGGTGGAGGTGGGCTCCGACGAAGTCGTGGTCCTCGACGGCTTCTTCGAGCGCCCAGACGCCCTCCATCCCGGTGTGGGGGTTGATGCCGGCGAGCCCCTTGAACCGGTCGGGGTACTCGTCGACGACCCCCTGAACGGTGTCGTAGTCGATGTCGATGTCTATGCCGCCGTCGGGGTCCCCGACCTTGAACGCGGGGATGAAACACTGCTCGACGCCGGCGTCGTCCATGTCCGCGACGAACTCGGTCGGGGTCTGTTCGGTCCCCAGCGCGTACATCGACTCGCGGTTGAACAGCAGCGCGGCCTCCCTGGCGTCGGAGTCGTTGTAGGCCTCGATTCCCGGCCTGGTGAACAGGTTCACCCAGATGTCGATGACGGGAACGTCGACCATCAGAGGAACCCCCCGTTGACGCTGAGAGTCTGTCCGGTTATCCAGTCGGCAGCGTCGCTCGCCAGAAAGACGGCGGCGTTGGCCTGGTCGACCGGCTTGCCGAGGCGACCCAGCGGGTAGTTCTCGACGATCTTGTCGCCGTACTTCTCGACCCACCCCTCGTTGGCCGGCGTCCGGGTCGTGCTCGGGGAGACGGCGTTGACGCGGACGTCGTGCTCGCCGACCTCCCTCGACAGTGACTTGGCAAACGTGACGAGCGCAGCCTTGGCCGCCGAGTACACCGCCACGTCGTCGTCGTGGCCCTGGTAGGAGTCCGAGGAGAAGATGACTATCGACCCGCCCCCGCCCTCGATCATGTAGGGCAGCGCGGTGTGAGCCGTGTTCAGGGCACCCCGGAAGGTGACCTCGAACTGTGGTTCCCAGTCCTCCGGCGTCTCGTCGACGAACTTTTTCGTCAGGTCGGCAAGCGAGCCCCCCAGCCCCCCGGCGGCGGAGTTGATGAGAACGTCGACCCCGCCGAGTTCCTCGTCGGCGCGGGCCATCGTCTCCGCACAGGAGTCGTGGTCGCTGACGTCGGTGTGTTCGAAGACGGCCCGCTGTCCGTGGTCGTCCTCGATCTCGTCGGCGACCTCGGACCCGCGGTCCTCGTCGATGTCGGCGACCACGACGTCCGCGCCTTCCTTCGCTAACTCGATGCCGCACGCTCTGCCGATGCCGGAAGCACCGCCCGCTACGACGGCTACCTGTCCGGTGAAGTCGATCGACTCGTGCATCGGCAGTACAGAGCCAACCAGAGGTTATAATGATTTGGACTGTCGGGACCCGGCCCACCGCGCGGTCGACGGGCCGAAGGCGCCGACGGACCGGCATACCGGTGTGGTTCCGCCTGACCGAAATCTACTAGTCCGTGTCACCGCTCATACTGACCAGGACCGCAGTAGTCCGACAGCAACAATCCATGAGCCAGCAACTTCCACTCAGTGGCGTGACGGTGCTCGACCTCTCTCGCCTGCTCCCGGGACCCTGGGCGACCCAGATGCTCGCGGACATGGGCGCCGAGGTGATCAAGGTCGAGGGACCCGGCGGTGGCGACGACATGCGCGAGTTCGGCCCGCGCCTCGAGAGCGGGACGAGCCACATGTTCGCCAACTTCAACCGCAACAAGAAGAGCGTCGTCCTGGACCTGAAAGACGAGCGGGGCCAGGAACGGTTCCTCGACCTCGCCGAGGGGGCCGACGCCGTCGTCGAGGGGTTCCGGCCGGGCGTCGTCGACCGCCTCGGCGTCGGCTACGACGACGTCCGCGAGCGCAACGAACAGATAGTCTACGTGTCGGTGTCGGGCTACGGCCAGGACGGCGAGTACGTCGAGGCGGCCGGCCACGACCTCAACTACATCTCCATCTCCGGCGTGCTGGACCTGACCGGCGAGACGGGCGAAGTACCCACGGTACCCGGCGTCCCCGTCGGCGACTACGTCGGCGGATTCATGACGGCGATCGCCGTCCTGACCGGACTCTGGCACGCCCGCGACACCGGCAAGGGCGAGTACTTCGACGTCTCCATGACCGACGTGCTCGTCTCCATGGTGTCGTACTTCGCCCCGTGGTCGCTCTCAGACGACGTCCCGACGCCGACGCGGGGAGAGACGTTGCCCGGCGGCGGGTTTCCCTGCTACGACGTCTACGAGACGGCAGACGGGGAGTACGTCACCATCGGCTGTGTCGAGTACAAGTTCTGGGTGAACTTCTGCGAGGCAGTCGGGCTCGAAGACCTCGCCAACCACGACGACCACTTCCCCGAGGGCGACCGCCTCGAGGAGGTCCGAGAGAGAGTCGCGGACCGCCTCGCGGAGCAGACGCTCTCGGAGTGGGCCGACGACCTGGACTTCGTCGACGTCCCCTGGTCGCCGGTCAACGACCTCGACGAGGTGTGGACCGACCCGCAGGTGGCGGGTCGCGACCTGCTGCGGACGCTCCCGGACGGGAAGACGCAGGTCGCAGACCTCCCGGTGAAGACCCGCGGAGACTACGAGTGGGTCCGCGAGACCTACCCGGAACTCGGCGAGCACTCCCGCGAGTTGCTGGCAGAGGCCGGACTGTCCGAGGCGGAGGTGGCCGCACTGGTCGAGGAAGGCGTCGTCGGCGACGCACGATGACTGCGGTCTCCGCTCGTCGCCGAACGCGGTGATGACGATGGACGTCACCCGCATGACGCTCGAACGGCCGGTGAACCTCGAGGTGAACGTCTACCGGGTGGGTAACACGCTCGTCGACACCGCCCACCCTGACCCGGCGACCCGGTCCGCGCTCTGTGACGAACTCGATGGCGGGCGGCTCGCCGGCGTAGACCGGGTGCTGCTGACTCACCCGCACCTCGACCACGTCGGCGGGAGCCTGACGCTGCCCTCGCTGGCGAGGCTCCCCCACGTCGTGCCGACGGGGGTGTCGGAACTGCTGGCCGACTACTCGCAGTTCGTCGAACAGTTCCGGACGCAGGTCCTGACGATGGCCAGGGAGACGCTCGACGACCCGGACCCGTACATGCAGCGAGGGATCCCGGTCAGGGACGAGTACGACGGTGCGCGAATCCACGTCGAGCGGGAGGTCGAGGGCGGCGACGAGGTGGTCCTCGGCCCCTGCCGGTGCCGGGTCGTCGACACGCCCGGCCACTCGGCACGACACGTCGGCGTCTACCACCCGCACTCGGGCACGTTCTTCTCCGGCGACCTGGTCTCGCAGTCCGGCTACTTCACCTGGGCGCCGGACTGCGACCTCGTCCAGTACGTCGAATCGATCGAGCGCGTCAGGCGGCTGGGTCCGGACAGACTGCTCCCGGGACACGGGCCGCCGATAGCTACTCCCGACGCGCACCTCGACGCCGCCCTCGAGAAGGTCGAGACGAATCTCGGACGGATTCGCGAGGCGGTCCAGCGACGGGGCGAAGCGACCGCGAGGGACGTCGCGGTCGAGGTGTTCGGTGCGAGCGGTCGCGGCGAGCGGCCGCTGACGCTCGCCGTTGCGGCCCACTTCGAATACCTCGAGACGACTGGCGACCTCTCCCTCGAATTCGGCGAGGGGTCGATCCTGGCCCGAGCGCGCTGACGGACCGCCGCCCCGGCCCGGTCGTCGCTAGGACAGGTCGGCCGTCGCCGTCGCGGTGAGTTTTTCGGTCCCGTCTGCCGTTGTGCCGGTCACGTGGAGTGTCGAGCGTGCGTCCGTGGCGGCCGACTCCACCGGGTCGCCGACGAAGTGGAGCGTCTGTCCCGGGTAGACGATGCCGGAAAACCGGACGTCGAAGGACTCGACCGCCGCGAGCGGCACCCGGTCAGTGACGAGTCGGGAGGCGTAGCCCGCGACCAACATTCCCTGGGCGAACACGGACCGGTACCCCGACGCCGTGGCGAACGGTTCGTCGAAGTGGACGCGAGAGAAGTCGCCGACGGCACCGGCCCACTTCACGAAGTCGGTCCGCGAAACGTCCTCGACCGTGAGCGACCAGGTGGACGTGTCCGGGCCGGACGCTCCGTCAGTCGTGTCGTCATGTGCGTCGTCTGTCGTGGCGTCGGACCCACCACGTGTCTCGGCCATCTCGATGAGGGTCGAGCGTTCGGTGACGACGAGGTCGTCGGTCTCTGCGTCGCGGAAGGCCGTCTCGAACTCGGCGAAAGTCATCGCGCCGCCGCGGTTCCCGTCGCGCCGGTAGACGTCGGTCACCGTCGTCGTGCCGTACAGCGAGTCGCCGACGAACAGCGGTCGCTCGAACTCGTATGCCTGCTCGCCGTGCAGCGACCGCGACAGGTCGAACCCGACGTCGAACCCCGGCCATCCGGCGTCGGACGGCCAGTACCGGTCGGCCATGGCCGCCCAGGGAAAGAGCAACGGCGCCGGGAGACGGTCGTAGCCCCGCTCTGTGGCGACGGCCGGGTCGGTGTAGACCGGGTCCTCCGCCCGGATGGCGGCCGCGAACTCAGCGACCTTGGCCCGCTCGACGCGAAAGCCTGACACCGTGGGACGGGACTCGCCGACCAGGGATTCCAGGTCGGCGATGGGTCTATTCGGCATGGCAGTGCTCCCTACTCAGACGGTCGTGTCGGTGGGTCATCGGTGGTAAGACGGCGCGAAAATACCGTGGTTACCGCTGTCGGTGTCAATCCGTGCGGGTCAGCACTGCGGCTCGACGCTACCCCGGACATCTTCGAGCGGGATGTTGTCCAGCTGGGTCAACGAATCCTCGCCGGCCTCGATGATGACCTTGCCCGTCTCGACGTCGTGGTCGGCTTTGCGGAAACGGGCGGGGGCGACGACTGCCTGCTCCCGGGTCAGGTTCGTTTCCTCGAGCTCCGAGATGAGTTCCTGACTCTCCTCTTTGCCGCTCCAGTCGATATTGTTGGCGGCAATCCCGAAGGCTTGCGTCCGGGCGTAGCCCAGGCCGGACTGCAGGTAGGGGTTCTCGCCGAACCGTTCCTTGTACTCGTTGTGGAACTCGACGTTGAGTGGGTTGTCGAAGTCACCGATGGGCAGTTGCGGGTACTGAGTCAGTCCCTTCACACCAATGCGGGCCTCGGTGTTCGTGTTGAAGATGCCGGTGAACCCGCCGTCCGCGGCCATGAGTTCGTGGTCTTCGTGGAGCCCGAACTCGTAGCTCTGATTGAAGAAATTCACCGCCATCCCGGCCGTCAGCGCCAGCCCGATGACCTCGGCGTCGCGGTCGATCTGGGAGATGTACGAACTCATGTCGGACTCCCCGACGGGGATGCCGACGCTCCCCGTGACGGTGCCGCCAAGGTCCTCGAAGATCCGCTTCTGGTGCTCGAGCTGGGACTGGCCCCAGGCGTAGTCGGCGTAGACGAAGTACATCGACTCGCCGAGGTTCTCGTAGGTCCAGGGTGCCATCGCCGCTGCCTGTTGCTCGGCGTGGTGGGTGTACCGGAACAGGTAATCGGTGCAGGGAGCCGTGGTAATCTCGCGGTTGGCCGAGATAGCGTTGAAGAGGATGACCTCCTCGCGGTTGGCGACGAGTTCCTTCAGCGCCAGCGTGACGGCACTCGAGGCGGCGCCAAACAGGATGTCGACGTTCTCCGCGTCGATGAGTTCCTGGGCACGCTGGGTGGCCGTCGTCGGGTCGAGTTCGGTGTCCCGGGTAACGAGTTCGACCTCCTGCCCGTTGATGCCATCGTTCTCGTTGATTTTCTCGATGGCCATCTTGGTGCCGTTCAGCGTCGTCAGGCCGGTTTCGGCCAGTGCGCCAGACTGGACGAGAACCTGTCCGACCTTGATCGTCCCGGAGCCGCCACCGCCTCCGCCCCCGAAGGGGTTCGTACAGCCGGCGAGGCCGAGGCCTGCACCGGTCACGACGGATGTTTTCAGCACGTCTCTCCTGGAGAGTCGACTGTCCTCTCGTGGCATGTGATATCAAGATATCTGTTTGGGTTATAAACCTTTCGGCAATTGAGCGGGGTTGAGAGGCGGTTGGGGACGTTCGAGGAACTCCATCCACCCTGTCACACTGTTGTTCTTACGCGGGCACACGGGAAGTGACACGCCCGCGGTGGGTCGCGGGCAGCCGACGCGGGGTGGACGGCGTCGGAAACCGGCGTACGAGCGGTGAATCTAAGTAGCTGACCGTCCCTCTTCGAGGCATATGGTCGAAGAAACGAGCCTTGAGACGGCAGTGTCGGATGCGGTCGAGCCGGGCGACACGGTTCACTTCCGCCGCGGGTACGAGTTCCCGTTCGCCGCTGCGTTCGAACTGACCCGGCAGTTCTGGGGTGCGGACCCGGAATTCACGTTCGTCTGTACCGGCGTGAGCGAGTGGGCGATTCCGGCCCTCCTCGACGGCCAGGTCGACCGCCTCGTCGCGTCGTTCGCGGGCTACTCCTACCCGACGCCCGGTCGGAGCGACATCATCGCCGACCGAACTGCGAGGGACGTCGCCCTCGAAAACTGGTCGCTGCACACGCTCATCCAGCGACTCCGGGCCGGTGCACTCGACGTCCCCTTCGTCCCGACGAACTCCCTCGAGGGGTCGTCGATGGGCGAGGCCGACTCGATGGCGACGCTCGAGAGCCCCTTCGACGGCCGGGACCAGCTCGTCCTGGAGCCGCTGGCCCCGGACGTCTCCATCCTGAACGGCGTCGTCGCCGACCGCGACGGGAACGTCGTCTGCTCGCCGGTCCAGGTTGAGGGCAACTGGGGCGTCTACGGCGCCGACCGGGTCGTCGCGACGGTCGAGCGCGTCGTCGACGAGGAAGTGCTGCGGGCCCACAGCGAGGCCACGACCGTCCCGGGTCACCTCGTCGACCACGTCGTCGAGGTGCCCTTCGGCTCCCATCCTCGGCCGCTTTACAGTCCCACGGGCGTCGGCGAGGTGCAGGGCTACCACTTCGACCGGGAGTTCTACCTGAACTTCCGGGAGGCGGCCACCGCGGACCGCGAGGCCCTCGATACCTGGATCGACCGGTGGATCCTCGACGGCGACCACGAGGCCTACCTCGAGCGCCTGGGCGCCGACCGGCTCCACCGGCTGGCGAGCCGCCACTCCCTCCAGCACGGCCAGCTCGACGCCGTCAACCGGACGGTCCCCAGACCGTCGGTCGACGAGGAGCCGCCGGCCGACCGCGAACGGATGATCCTCCGGGCGGCCGACCTGCTGGCCGAGCGCGTCGACGCCGCCGGCCACGAGGTGGTCTTCGCCGGCCTGGGTACCTCTCACCTGGCCGTCTGGCTCTACCAGTCGCAGGCCGACGACCCCGCACCGCTGCTCGTCGAGGCCGGCATGTACGGCTTCACCGCCGAGTTCGGCGACACCTACGTCTTCTCGACGCCGGCGCTCCCGACGGCGAGCCTCCTCTCGGACACGCCCTTCGCACTGGGCCAGGTCATGTCCTCTGCGAAGACGCTGGCTGTCCTGACCGGCGCACAGGTCGACCGCGAGGGCAACGTCAACTCCAGTCGCATTGGCGACAAACACTTCGTCGGCTCGGGCGGCGCCAACGACGCGCTCTCGACCGCCGACGAGGTGGTGCTCGTCCTGCAGGCCTCCCCCAAGCGCCTCGTCGAGGAGGTGGAGTTCGTCACCGGTCCGGGCCGGAACGTCTCGTACGTCGTCACGCAGTACGGCATCCTCGGCCGCCAGGACGGGGAACTGGTCGTCGAGACGGTCTTCGTCCCGCCGGGCGAGTCGACGGACGACCGTCTCGCGGCCTTCAGTGACGCCGTGGGCTGGCCGGTCGAAACGGCCGATTCCGTGGACTCGCGGTCGGCGCCGGCCGACCTGGACGACCGCGTCGCCGCGTTGCGTGCCCACGACCCGCCGGGCGATTACCGCGTCTAGGCTCAGGTGAGCGGGAACGACCCCCGACCGAGGGGAGACACGGGTTAAATACTTATCTTGGGAGCGCAGGGAATAGAGTAGGCATGGTATCATTCGATCTGGTACTCGTACAGATCCTCAACGGGCTGACGATCGGATTCTCGATCGCCTTGGTCGCGATCGGGTTATCGCTCGTGTTCGGTGTGATGGAGATCGTCAACTTTGCACACGGCGAATTCTACATGGCGGGGGCCTACGGCATCTTCGTACTCCTCCCGATACTCGGGAGCTACTGGCTCGCGGTGTTCGTGGCCGCCGTCATCGTCTCCATCATCGCTATCGCCGTCGAGCAACTGACGATCCGACCGCTCCGGGGCCGTGACCCCCACGACGCACTCATCGTCACCTTCGGCCTCGTCCTGATCTCACAGCAGCTCGCGCTCGAGCTGTTCGGCGGCCGCCCCAAGTCCCTCTCCGGCCCCATCGAAGGTTCGATCGCCCTCCCGGGTGGCAACCAGTTCCCGCTCATGCGGATCGCGATCATTGCGGGCTCGGCACTCATCATCCTGTTGACCTGGCTCCTGCTCGAGCGGACCCGCCTCGGGGTCATCATCCGGGCGAGTTCCCAGGACATCGAGACTGCCCGGACGCTCGGCGTACCGGCCAACCGGGTTTACACCTTCGTGTTCATCATCGGCGCCTTCCTCGCCGCGGTCGCCGCCGGCTTCCTCGGTCCGATCCGCGGCCTCTCGCCGGGCATGAGCCACGACATCATCCTCGAGATATTCATCGTCATCATCGTCGGCGGTATGGGGTCGATCCCGGGGGCCGTCATCGCTGCCCTACTGATCGGGTTGCTCCAGGCACTCTCGGTGCTCTGGCTACCGGCGTTCGCCTCGCAGATCGCCGCGTTCGCCCTGCTGATCATCGTCCTGTTAGTCCGCCCGGAAGGACTGCTCGGTACCAAGGAGGTGGAGGCCTAGACCCATGTCGATGCAAACCGGCGTCGGAACGAAGTTCGCATCGTTCGTTGGTGACAACGCCCGCCTGCTCAAGCGAATCCTGCAGGCGATGGTCCTGTTTAGCCTGCTGATACTCCCGCTGAGCACGACCACCGTGTTCACCAACCTGATGATCAGCATGCTCATTTTCGGGCTGTTCGCGCTCGGCTTCGACCTCATCATGGGGTACACCGGCATGGTGAGTTTCGGCCACGCGCTGTACTTCGGCGGCGGCGCCTACGCCGTCGCCCTGACACCCGTCTATCTCGGGATCGAGAACCTCTGGTTGGTACTCACGCTGGCGGTCCTCGGGATGATGGTGCTGGGACTGATCGTTGCGGTCATCTCGATCCGCTCGCAGGGCATCTACTTCGCACTCCTGACCATCGCCTGGGCCCAGATCGGGTACATCCTCGTCTACAACCTGACCGACATCACCGGCGGGTCCAACGGCACGTCCGTCCCGATCACCGAGATGGCTCTGGTGCCCGGGACCCTGGAGTTCTCTCTCATCGATTCCCTGCCGATGTACTACCTGACGCTCGTCTCGCTGCTGGTGGTGTTCTTCCTGCTCTACCGGCTGGTCCACTCGCCGTACGGTGCGGTTCTGAAGGGAATACGCGAGAACCCCGAGCGCATCGAGTACCTCGGGTACGACGAGAAGTGGTACCGGGTCTCCGCCTTCACCATCTCGGCCGGCGTGGCCGGACTGGCTGGCGCGCTGCTGGCGCTCTTCACGGGGTTCATCTCGCCGGGCCTGATGGCCCTGCTCGTAAACGGTGAAGTGATCATCTGGACGGTCCTGGGCGGCCAGGGGACGCTCGTCGGGCCAGTCATCGGCGCGTCGCTCGTCACCTACGTCGAGCACAGCTTCTCGACGGAGGTCAGCTGGTGGCTCATCCCGGTGGGAGCCCTGTTCATCGTGATGATGATCTTCTTGCCCCACGGCCTCTACGGGAAGGTTCGCGACTACGTGTCGAACCTGGGCGATTCGGAGTAGGTCCCCCCGGGCCAACCTTTAATCCGTCCCCCTGCTTTCCTCGGGACGATGACGTACGACCACATCGACGTAGAGCGCAGAGACGACCAGTTCCACATCGTCCTCGACCGGGCACCCAAGCCCAATCCGATGAACGACACGACGATCACGGAGATGGATGCCGCCATCGACGAGTTCGAAGCCGGAGACGAGCGCGTCCTCGTCGTCAGGGGTGCCGGTGACGTCTTCTCCGTCGGCGGCGACATCAGTTTCATGGAACCGCTCGTCACCGGCGAGAAGTGGGACGAGTTGATGACGTTCCTCCGACGCGGCCAGGAGACCTTCACCCGACTGTCAGAGCTCCGACGGCCGACGATCGCAGCGGTCGAAGGATACGCGCTGGGTGGCGGCCTCGAACTGGCGCTGGCCTGCGACCTGCGGTTCGCCACGGAATCGACCGCCCTCGGCGTCCCGGAAGTGAACATCGGTATGATCCCCGGCTGGGGCGGCACCCAGCGTCTGCCCCGCGTCGTCGGAAAGAGTGCGGCCAAGGACATGTTGCTGACGGGCCGGCACGTCCCCGCCCCCGAGGCGGCGGAGATGGGCCTGGTCGACGAGGTGGTCGCCGACGGCAACCTGGACGACTACGCGGCCGAGTACGCGGCGGACCTCGCTGAGAAACCCCCGGAGACCGTGAAGCTGATCCTCGAGTCGGTGCAGGAGGGCGGGTCGAATCCGCTGTCGGGCGGCCTCACCTACGAGCTCACGTGTAACATGTTCGCCGGCTTTACCGACGAGGCGCAGGCCCGACTGACGGAGTTCGTCGACAACTGACCGGACGGCTCAGTGCTGAAGGTACTCCCGGCCGAACGTCTCCCTGGCGATGATGTTCTTCTGGATCTGCGGCGTCCCGTCGGCGATCTGGTGGCCGATGACGTCCATCATTCGCTTGCCCAGGCCGCGGTCAGCGGCGTAGCCGTAGTGGCCGTGGAGGACGATACACTGCCTGACGATCTGCGAGCAGACGTCTGGAGCGTACCACTTGGCCATCGCGGCCGTCTCGGAGTTGTTCTGGCCCTCGTCGGACTCCCAGAGCGACTTGTAGGCCATCAACCGCGCCATTTCGAGGCGCGTCTTCATCTCTGCGTGTTCGAACTGCGGGCCCTGGTACCGGGCGAGTTGCTGGTCGAAGACCTCGCGGTCGAGCATGTACTGCTTCGTCTCTTCGAGGGTCTGTGCGGCCGCGCCGGCACAGTACAGTGACACCCAGCCCCGGCCCTTGTCGAAAGACTCCATGGCGAGTTTGAACCCGTTTCTGTCGCTGAGGAGGGCGTCTTCGGAGAGGCGGGCGTCGTCGAAGAAGATCTGCCCCCAGCCGCTGACGACACAGCCCAGTCCGAGGTACGGCTGGACCTCGACGTCCTCGTGGTCCATCGGGACGACGAACGTCCGGATCTCCCCCGACTCGGCCTCGCGGGCGTACAGCAGGGTGTAGTCGGCGAGCGTCGCGACGGTGATGGCAGTCTTCTCGCCGCTGATCACCCACTCGTCGCCGTCGCGTTCCGCTCGCGTCTCGATCGACTGGGCGTCCGAACCCTGGCCGGGTTCGGTCAGGCCGAAGGCCAGGAAGTTCTCGCCCCGGGCGTTCGCCTTCGCTATCTCCTGCTGGCGTTCGGTCCCGTACTCGTACAGCAGTTCGTTGACGAGGTTCTGGACGTTGAGCAGCGCCGCGAGTCCCACGTCGCCGCGACCGATCTCCTCGTAGACGACGCCGGTCGTGACGGCCCCCAGGTCGTCGCCGCCGGCCTCCTCGGGGAGGCTCATGCCGACGACGCCCATGTCGGCCAGGTCCCCGTAGACGTCGTGCGGGAAGTCGTCTTCGTCGTCCCAGTCGACCGCCTCGCCCACGACGTTCTCTTCGACGTACTCGCGTAACTGGCTACGGAACATCTGCTGCGTCTCGGTAAATCCGAACTCCATACGAATGGTCAACGACTACGTCCGCTTAACTGTTGTCGTCAGTCGATGCGGGTCACTCCGCCCCGCGGCGGCCGACCAGGAAGCGGTTGATCATCGAGGCGGCCGTGGTGCCGTCGTCCGCGTGGAGTGACCGCCTGGTCGCGGCGACACCCCGGTCCTCGCGGCTCCGGGACTCCCGGAGTTCGACGAGTTCGAGCCTGGTCGTCAGCGAGTCGCCGGGGCGACAGGGCGCGTGGAACCGGACGTCGTCCATGCCGAGGCCGCCCAGCAGTGCCAGGTCCGAGTAGAAGCCGTCGTAGACGACGCGCTGGGAGACGGCGATGAGCTGGATCCCGCTGGCGATCAGCCCGCCGAACATCGACTCGCTGGCGGCCTCCGCGTCGACGTGAAACGGGAGCGGGTCGTATTCCCGGCCGAACTCGACGATGTCCGACTCGGTCAACGTCACCGGTTCGAACTCGTAGGTGTCGCCCACGGCCAGGTCCTCGAAGTACGTGGTAGGCATCCTACGCGGGTATCGCGGCGACTCGACGTAAAGTCACCGGGGAATCGACCGGAACGCCACCCATCTAGCCAGCGAAGAAAGCTTTATTCCCCTGTCAGTGATGTTCTCTCACATGCACCCGACCAGGGCAGCCGAAGCCGAGTTGCCGTCAGCAAGCGATCCCGATACGACGGGAGTGCTGAACCGATGAGCCGCGACGTCGAGGTCACGGCGATGCTGTGGAACTTCGGCCAGTTCGCGAGCGCCGAGAACTTCGAGCGGTTCGCGACGACCGTCGAGGACGTGGGATTCGACGGCGTCCTGACCGCAGACCACGTGACCATCCCCAGCGACGTCCCACACCAGTACCCCTTCTCGAGTTCGGGGAAGCCGCCGGACGCCATCGACAGCGAGGAGTCGTTCTACGAGGCGTTCACGACGCTCTCGTACCTGGCCGGCGCGACGGACGACATCCGCGTCGGGACGAACATGGCCATCGCGCCGCTTCGGAATCCCGTGATCCTCACAAAGGTGGCGCTGACACTGGACGCGCTGCTGGACGGACGCCTGGACCTGGGCGTCTCGATCGGCTGGCTGAGTACCGAGTACGAGGTCGTCGACGTCCCGTTCGAGGAGCGCGGCGCCCGCCTCGACGAATTCCTGGAGATATTCACCCGGGCTCGCGAGGAGGGGATCATCGCCCACGACGGCGAGCACTACTCGTTCCAGGAGACCGGCTTCCACCCGGCACCCGAGAGCGACGACCACCCAGCCGTCTGGATCGGCGGGCGGTCGAGTCCGGCCCTGCGCCGGACCGCCCAGTACGGCGACGGCTTCGTCACCGTCTGGGACGAACCGGAGGAGGTGGCCTCCTACCGCGACCGCCTGCTGAACGCCTGGACCGACTACGAGCGGGAAACCGACCCCGAGATCGGGATCATGCGGGCGTTCCACGTCGGCCACGACACCGAACGGGACACGAGCTACCGGTTCATGGGCGACCCCGCCGACATCGCACAGGACGTTCACGACTACGCAGACGCCGGCGTCACCCGCGTCATCCTCGACTTCTACTCCTCGGACGTCGACACACAGGTCGAACAGATCGAGCGGTTCGGCGACGAGGTGCTACCCGACTTCCCCTGACCGCGGAGCGAACGGCTCGTCCGTCTCAGGCGTCGCCTGCGTCGACGTACTGCTGTTCGAGTTCGTAGCGCTGGACCTTCCCCGTCGTCGTCCGGGGGAGTTCGTCGACGAACGTCACCTCGCGGGGGTACTGGTACTTCGCGAGAGTGTCCTTGACGTACTGGCTCAGTTCCTCGCGGAGTTCGTCGCTCGGCTCGACTCCCTCGACGAGTTCCACGAAGGCGACCGGGACCTCGCCGCGCTCGTCGTCGGGAGCGCCGACGACGCCGGCACCCAGGACCGCGTCGTGGGACGCCAGGCTGTCCTCGACCTCGGACGGACCGATCGTGTACCCGGAACTGATGATGGTGTCGCCCTTGCGCCCCTCGAAGACGAGGTAGCCGCTCTCGGTCCAGCGACCGAGGTCCTCGGTGAGTCCCCAGCCGTTGTCCCGCTTTTTCTTCGCCGTCTGTTCGGGGTTGTTCCAGTACCGGTCGAGCACCACGGGATCGCCCTCGTACCTGACTGCGATCTCGCCGACGTCGCCGACCTCGACCGTGGGTTCGGCCGTCTCCACGTCCACGACGTCGACGTCGTGGCCCGGCGTCGGCCGCCCGAGCGTGCCGAGTTCGTAGTCGAACAGGGCGGTGCAGTCCCCGATGACGTAGTTTATCTCGGTCTGGCCGTAGAGGTCGTGGATCGGCGCGCCGAACGTTTCCTGCACCCAGTCGACGAGGTCTTCGCTCAGGGTCGACCCGCCGCTGGCCAGCTGCCGAACCGTGCCCAGGTCGTACTGCTCGGTCGGGTCGTCGACGGCCGCTTGCATCATCCTGAGGACCGAGGGCGTCACGAGGAAGTTCGTCACGCCGTAGCGCTCGATCTGTTCGTAGGCGTGTTCCGGGTCGAACGGCCCGCCGTTGTGCGCGACGACGGGTTTGCCGTAGAAGTGCGTCGTCGCCAGGACGCCGAGGAGTCCGTACTGCCAGGCCCAGTCGGGGACGCCCCACACGACCGTCTCGTCGTCGATCCGGAGGTTCGAGACGACCGTCAGGTAGCCCGGCAGGTGCCCGAGCAGCACCCGGTGGGGGTGGACGGCCCCTTTCGGGTCGCCGGTCGTGCCGCTCGTGTATATCTGGACGAACGGGTCCTCGGCCGCCGTATCGACGTTGTCGAACGCCGGCGGGGCACCCCCGACCGTCTCCCAGAACGGGCGTTCCCCGTCCTCGGCGGCGTCGCCGTCGACCACGAGCACCGTCTCCAGGTCGGGACACGACGACCGGGTGTCCCGGAGCGTCTCGATGCCGTCGTCGTCGGCCAGGCAGAGGGAGACGTCGGCGTCGCGTAACCGAAATCCCAGTGCCTGGCGTTCGAACAGGGTGGACAGGGGAACGGAGACGGCGCCGGCTTTCCAGGCCGCGAGGTGGCCGATTAGCGTCTCCGGTCGGGACGAGAGGTAGATGCCGATCCGGTCGCCGCGGCCGACGCCCTCGTCGCGCAGCACGTTGGCCAGCCGGTTCGACGCCCGTTCCACCTGCCAGAAGGTGTAGGTCTCCTCGCGGCCGTCGTCGTGGGTGGCAAAGAGGGCGACGCGGCCCTTGTCGTCGGCCCACCTGGTGCAGACGTAATCGGCCACGTTGAACCGGTCCGGCACCTCCCACTCGAAGGCCGACCGTAACTGTTCGTAGCTGTCCCACTCCTGTTCGTGGAAGTAGTAGCTCTCGAGCTCGCGCTTGTCCACCATGGTACGCACCAGCAGTGCCGACGACTTATCCTTTGCTCCCGCAGTGAGCGACTGCCCGGCGGCTACGCCGTCGTCGGGCCGGTCCCGGCGGAGACGCGGCGTGAGCCGACAGCGCACGTCCGAACGTTTATCTTCCGACCGTGTGATCCACACCCATGGGACAGGTCAGGTACGACTTCGAAGACGAGACGGTACTCGTCACTGGCGGCAGTTCGGGCATCGGTCGCGAGGTAGCCACCGCGTTCGCGGCGGCCGGCGCGTCGGTCGTCGTCGCCGACGTTCGGGAGGAGCCGCGAGAGCCCGACGGCGTCCCGACGCACGAGCGCATCGAAGCGGCGGGTGGACAGGCCGCCTACGTCGAGACGGACGTCTCCGAGCCCGACGACGTCCGCGCGGCCGTCGAGGCGGCTGGCGAGTTCGGCGGGCTGGACGTGATGGTGAACAACGCCGGCATCGCCGACCGCAAAACCCTGTTCGACGCGACGCCGGAGGCCTTCGACCGGATCATGGGCGTCAACGCCCGCGGCGTCCTGTTCGGCTGCCAGATCGCCGCCGAAGACATGCTCGTACGGGACGACCCGGGCGTCATCGTCAACACCGCCTCGATAAGCGCCGACCTCGCACAGTACGACCACGTCATGTACGACGCCTCGAAGGGGGCGGTCAAGATGATCACCCGAGCCACCGCGCTGGAACTCAGCGACGTGGGGATTCGCGTCAACGCCATCGCACCTGGGTTCACCGCGACGTACGTGGCGGGTGCCGACCCCGACGACACCAGAGAGAAGGTCGCCGACGGGAAGACGCTCTCTCCGACGCCGCTGGGCCGGGCCGCCGAGCCGGAGGAAATCGCGCCACACTACCTCCACCTCTGTTCCGACGCGTCGTCGTACGTGACCGGCGAGATGCTCCACGTCGACGGCGGCTACCACGTCGTCTGACCGGCGACGGGCACTCCTGTCGACACAGCACCAGTCGGTTCTAGAGTCCTGTCCGCCGGCCAATCCCACGAGCACTCACACTACAACGGCGAAAAACGCGCCGAGTTGCGACGTCGGTCACGCGCCCTTTCCGGAGTACGTACGATCGTCCGCTAGCACCCCGGAGAAACATCTAGCGGCGGGATTCCGGACCGTACCGACGAGGGCCGACTGCAGTCCGTCGTGACGACCCAGACCAGGGACGTGCCACGCGAGCACCGCTGTCCGATCCGTATGTTCCGCAATGAGGAACTATAAGTGATTCACGTCGGCGTGGGAGCGGACAGCGTATCCATTACAAGCCTAACTGTGTAATGAACCAGCGCGGGTCAGTATCCGACTTCGTGGTCACTCCGGTCGGTGTGACGGCGCGCCTGTAACCGGTGAAGCTACGTCCCGGAATCCGGCAGATCGGTGTTCCCCGGGTCCGTCGGCGGTGAAACAGGAGAAAACGGCTAACAGGGGAGAGACACGGAGATCCACAAGTGACAGGCATAGATGTGTAACGCCGGGGCGTATCCGGCGGAGGACCCTCCTCACGGACCACCGGCGAAGACCGGTCGACGTCGAACTAGCACGCGAGGAAACAGGGCGAGTTCGACGCTTCGTGTCCCGCATCACGGAAATTCTCTCACAGTACCTGCCGTCAAACCCGCCAGTACGGTCTCGAATCGGCCGTCGTTACGGGTCGTTCCGCATTACGGACTTTTATATATTGTCGGCGGGGTGTCGCGGATACGGATCGAAAACCGGTTCAAGAGGCGCGTGAACAAATCACGAGGGCGAACGGCGACGACGGCAGACACCACGTAGAACGGCCGGTCGAGGGACGGCGACCGATGGGTGAGTCCGCATCCCGGAACTTTAAGTAGGCTCGGATGTTACGGTCTCCCATGGCAGAGAACGCGGGGAAAAACACGGTCGGGGCGACGGACACGGTGCTGTCCATTCTCGAGACCCTGCAGGACCTCGACGGAGCGAGAGTGAGCGAGATAGCCGACGAACTGGACGTGTCGAAGAGCACGGTCCACCGTCACCTGAAGACCCTGGAGAACCGGGAGTACGTCGCCCGGGAGGGCGACGAGTACGTCATCGGCCTCAGATTCCTCGACGTGGGCGAGTACGTGAAAACCCGGAAGAAAGCGTACGGCATGGCGGAGTCGAAAGTCAAGGAGATAGCCGAGGAGACGAACGAGCGTGCCCAGTTCATCGTCGAAGAACACGGCATGGCCGTGTACGTCCACCGGGAGATAGGCGAGCGGGCCGTTCACACCGACCCGGGAGTGGGCAAGCGTATCCCGCTGCACGCGACGGCAGCCGGGAAGGCCATCATGGCTCACCTCGAAGACGCTCGCGTCGACGAACTGCTGGAAACGCGGGGGCTTCCGGCGCTCACTGACAACACGCTCACAGACGAAGCGGAGCTACGGGAGGAACTGGAGACCATCAGGGAGCGGGGCTACAGCTTCAACCGCCAGGAGAACATCAAGGGCCTCCAGGCGATCGGCGTCCCGGTCATGGCCCCGGACGGTCGCGTCATCGGCGCGCTCAGCGTCTCCGGGCCGACCAAGCGCATGACCGGCGAGCGGTACCACACGGAACTGCCGGAACTGCTGATGGGCGTGGCCAACGAGCTCGAACTCAACATCGCCTACGCCTGAGACGATTCGCGTCGGCGCGTTCCACGACTGCGAGGCCGTTCGGCGCGACCACCGGTCCAGTACGCAGTTTTAATACGCAGGATTGCCCATGTCCGTGTGATGATCGGTAGTGACATGGTCGACCTCTCCGACCAACAGCAACTCGTCCGCGACTCGATCCGAGACATCTGCGGCGACTTCGGCGACGAGTACTGGCGGGCGAAGGACGAGGCCGGGGAGTACCCCGAGGAGTTCGTCGACGCGCTGACCGAACACGGCTGGTTTGGCATCCTCATCCCGGAGGAGTACGGCGGTGCCGGGATGTCCACGGAAGAGACCGTGGTCATGATGGAGGAGATCGCAGCGAGCGGCGGCGGATTCGCAGCAGCCCAGTCGATACACGGCGGGATCTACAACTCGGTTCCCCTCGTGAAGTACGGCAGCGAGGAGATGAAGTCGGACCTGCTTCCCCGCGTCGCCGAGGGAGACGCCCGGATACAGGCCTTCGGCCTCACCGAACCTAACGCCGGCTCGGACTCGACGTCGATCGAGACGCGGGCCGAGCGGACCGACGACGGCTACGTCGTCAACGGGAAGAAGATCTGGACCTCCCGAGTCGACGCGAGCGACTACCTCGTCCTCGTGGCCAGGACGACGCCGAAAGACGACGTCGAGAAACGCACGCGGGGCATCTCCATGTTTCTCGTCGACCTCGAGGAGGCCTACGAACAGGGAGCGCTTGAGGCGACGGCCATTCCGAAGACCGCGAGCAACTGCGTCCACTCCTTCGAACTCTGGTTCGAAGACCTCGAACTGCCCGAGAGCGCGCTGCTCGGAGAGGAAGGGAAGGGGTTCTATCAGATGCTCGATGGACTCAACGAGGAACGGCTCGTGATCGCCGCGGAGTGTCTCGGTCTCGGCGAGGCGGCCATCCAGGCCGGCGTCGAGTACGCCAACGAGCGAGTCGTGTTCGACAAGCCTATCGGCGAGAACCAGGCGGTCCAGCACCCGCTGGCCGAGGCGTTCAGCCGCCTGCAGGCCGCGAAGGTGATGGTCTACCAGGCCGCGTCGGCTGTCGAAGCCGACGTGGACGTCGGCGCCCGGTCGAACATGTCGAAGTTCCTCGCTGCCGACGCCGCGTTCGAGGCCGCCGACGCGGCCGTCCAGGCCCACGGCGGATTCGGCGTCGCCCGGGAGTACGACGTCGAACGGTACTTCCGCGAGGCGCGACTGACCCGACTGGTCCCGATCACCCAGCAGCTGGTGCTCAACTACGTCGGCGAGAACGTCCTGGGCATGCCGCGGTCGTACTGACGGCTGTCGGGCGGTGGGGTCCGCCCCGACGCGGGGAAAATTCATCGTCGTGGAGGCAATCTTTATTAGCAGTTGCGAACTTGGACCTACGTGAGTGATACCCCGATGGGTGAAGGAAACCCCGCAGAGAGACGACTAGTGTCAGGTTGGCAAGGCAGGTACTACGAGGACTTCGCCGAGGGTGACGTGTACAAGCACCCCTACGGGCGGACGGTCACCGAGACCGACGACGTCTGGTTCACCAACGTGACGATGAACCTCAACCCGATGCACTTCAACGAGGCGTACGCCGCCGAGACGGAGTTCGGCGAGCGGCTGGTGAACGGGACGTTCGTCATTGCGCTTGCGGTCGGAATGAGCGTGATCGACATCTCGGCGAACGCCACGGCGAACCTCGGCTACGACGACGTCCGCCACCACGGCCCCGTCTTCCACGGCGACACCCTCTTCGCCGAATCGGAGGTCCTCGACAAGCGCGAGTCCGAGTCCAGAGACCACGTCGGTATCGTCGAGACGGAACTCCGGGCGTTCAACCAGGACGACGAGATGGTACTCTCGCTGACGCGGACGCCAATGGTCCTGAAACGGGAGTACGCACAGCCGACGGCGGCCCGACCGACGGGCTGGCCCGACGGCGTCGGCACGCAACCCGAGGACTGTTCGTGACATGAGGGAGAAGGTGACGACCCGGATCGACCCAGACCTCCAGGTCCGTGATGCGCCGGACCTGGCGGCGACGATCGACGGCGACGCGACGCTGGTCGTAAGCGGGTTCGGCAGCGTGGGCTACCCGAAAGAGATTCCGCTCGCTCTCGCCGACTCCGACAGAGACCTCTCGCTGACGATCGTCAGCGGCGGGAGCGTCGGCGACGAGATAGACATCGAACTCGTAGAGCGGGGCGCCGTGGCTCGCCGGTTCCCCTACCAGTCCCGGCCCGGCATTCGCGACGACATCAACGACGGCCGCATCGAATTCCACGACCGCAACATCTCCCAGCTCGGTGACGAGGTGCAGTACGGGTCGCTGTGTGACCCCGACGTCGCGGTCGTCGAAGCGGTCGCCGTCGGTCCCGACTGGTTCGTCCCCTCGACGTCCATCGGGCACACGCCGGCGTTCGTCCAGGCCGCCGACCGACTGATCGTCGAGGTCAACGAGAGTCAGCCGGCAAGCCTCCAGTCGCTCCACGACTGTTACCGGCCGGGACCGCCGCCCGAGCGGTCGCCGATCCCGCTGACCGACGCCGGCGAGCGCATCGGCACGCCGCGGATCGAGTTCGACCCCGAGAAACTGGTGGGCGTCGTCGAGTCTAACCGCCCGGACGCCCCATACTCCTTCCGGGACCCCACGGACGACGACCTCGCCATCGCGGAGAACCTGGCGGCGTTCCTCTCGGAGATGGTGACGGAGTCGCCCGTGTACGACGACGTCGTTCACCTCCAGTTCGGCGTCGGGAGCCTCGGGAACGCGCTGATGAGCGCACTCGGCGACGTCGACTTCGGCGACCGCGACCTCGCGTACTACGGCGAAGTCATCCAGGACGGCCTGCTGGACATGGTCCAGTCCGGGACCATCGAGAACGCCAGCGCGACGTCCCTGGCGCTCTCCGAGGAGGGGCAACAGCGGCTGTTCGACGGCGTCGAGGAGTTTGCCGAGTCGATCGTCCTCCGGCCTGCGGACGTCTCGAACAGTCCGACGATGGTCAACCGGTTCGGGATCGTTGCGGTCAACAGCGCCCTGGAGGTCGACCTGTACGGCCACGTCAACTCGACGCACCTCGACGGCACGCACGTGATGAACGGCATCGGCGGGAGCGCCGACTTCACGCGGAACTCGCCCTGCGCGGTCGTCGCGCTGCCGTCGACCGCCGTCGGGGGCGACGTCTCCCGCGTCGTCCCGATGGTCCCACACGTCGACCACACCGAACACGACGTGAGCGTCGTCGTGACCGAGCAGGGAGTTGCGGACCTTCGCGGCAAGTCGCCGAGAGAGCGGGCCCGACTGCTCGTCGACAACTGTGCGCACCCGTCGTTCCGTGACGGCCTCCGGAACTATCTCGACCGCGCGTCGAACGGTGGCGGCCACGTTCCCCACGACCTCGACGCGGCGCTTACCTTCAACCGGGAGGACGCGTGACCGGGGAGTCAGCGACGCCGGACGCGTCTCGACAGCCGGAGGGTGCCTGACGTGGAGCGAATTACCATCGGCAACACGGTGTTCGAGGGCGAGAACAACGCCTACCTCTTCGGGAGCGACGGCGACGATCCCGTCCTCGTCGACACGGCCATCGCCTTCACCCACATCCGGGACGAGTTCGTGGACAAGCTGGGCGACTGCGGCGTGGACGTGGCCGACGTCGACGAGATTCTGCTGACACACCACCACGAAGACCACGCGGGTCTCGCCGGCGAGATACAGGCGGAAAGCGGCGCAACCGTCCGCGCCCACCACAGCGAGGCGGCGCTCACCGCGAGGGAACCCGAGGCGCTGGCGGAGATGGCGACGCTCCGGCGGCGCCGATTCGCCGACTGGAACGTCCCCGTCCCGGCCTACGAAGAACTCGAGGCGGACCTCACCTCCTTCGACGAAGTCGAGCAGGCGGTCGCGCCGGACGTCGAACCCTACGACGAGGGCGACCGGTTCCAGGCCGGCGGCGTGACTCTCGAGGCGCTCCACCTCCCCGGTCACACCGCCGGGCAGTGTGGCTTCATTATGGAGCGCGACGGTCGAACTGAACTCCTCGCGGGTGACGCCCTGCTGCCGCACTACACGCCGAACGTCGGCGGCGCGGACCTCCGGCTCGACCGGCCGCTCGACCACTACCTCTCGACGCTCCGGACGATAATCGACCTGGACTTCGACCGGGTCTGGCCCGGTCATCGGGACCCCATCGACGACCCGTCGGGCCGGGCCCGCGAGCTGATCGACCACCACCGCGAGCGCAGTCGGCGCATCCTCGACTTCCTCGCCGACAGCGGTCCGGTCGACGTCTGGAGCGTCAGCGACCACCTGTTCGGTACGCTCGAGGACATCCACATCCTCCACGGGCCCGGCGAAGCCTTCGCCCACCTCGACCACCTGCACGCTCACGGCGTCGTCGAGCGGATCCCGCCGACCGGAGACACGCTCCGGTCCGACGCCGACGACGAGTACGACCCGACCGGTCACGCGACCGGCTACGACTACGACGACAGGGGCGTAGACCTCGACGAGCTGATTCCCTCACCCGGGTGACCGGACCGACCGTCCAGCGCCACCACCGCCACGCGGTGGTCGCTGGAACAACTATTAGTAGCTCTCGGTAGTTGGGTCGCACAATGAAACCGGACGCGACGAATCCACCGAGTGCCGAAGCTGCGAGGTTCGTGACGGACCTCTCGTTCGACGAACTGGACGACGAGCTCGTGCGGCTGGCCGAGCGCTGTTTCGTCGACACCGTCGGCGTGACGCTCGCCGGCGTCGAGGCACCGGCGAGCGAGCGGGCGACGGCGATGGCACTGGCAGAGAGCGACGGTGGCGACGCGAGCCTCCTGGGGCAGGACGGACGCCTCCCGGCGACGAGTGCGGCGTTCGTCAACGGCACCGCCTCGCACGCGCTGGACTTCGACGACGTCTCCTGGGGGATGGACGGCCACCCCAGCGTGACCCTCGTCGTCCCGATACTCGCGGCCGCCGAGGCTGCCGACGTCAGCGGCGAGCGGGCGCTCACCGCGTTCGTCGCCGGCTTCGAGACCGGGTGTTACCTCGCCGCGCCGATCAGCCCCGACCACTACGAGGCCGGGTGGCACGCGACAGCTACCTTCGGGGCGTTCGGGGCCGCCGCGGCCGCCGCGAAGGTCCTGGGCCTCTCCGAAGGCGAGACGCGCGAAGCACTGAACGTCGCCGCGTCGACGCCGGCAGGCCTGAAGCGAAACTTCGGGTCGATGACCAAGCCGATGCACGTCGGCCAGGCGACGCGGTCGGGGCTCACCGCGGCCAAGCTGGCCGCCCGCGGGTTCACCGCCGACGCGGAAGCCGTCGGCGGCGATCGAGGGTTCCTCGACCTGTACGGCGACCCCGACCCGGACGCCTTCCCCGAACTCGGCTCGCGCTGGGCGCTCCGCGAGGACGGCGTCCACGTCAAGAAGTACCCCTGCTGTTACTACACCCACACGACCATCTCGGGCGTCGTCGACGCGGTCCGCGACAGTGACCTGGCGCCGTCGGACGTCGCGGCGATCGACGTGTCGTTTTCCCGGGGTGCGGCCGACGCCCTGGCACACGACGACCCGTCGACGCCGCTGCAGGCGAAGTTCTCGCTACCCTACACCGCCGCCCACGCAGCCGTCTACCGAGACGTGGGACTGGCGGCCTTCGAGGAGGGACGACTGGCCGACGAGACCGTCCGAGACCTGCAAGGAGTCGTCGCGTACGCCGTGGACGACTCGCTCGAGTACGACGAACACACCGCCACCGTGCGGGTCGAGACGACGGGCGGCGACGTGAGCGAACGCACCGTCGAGAACCCGCCGGGGACCCACAGCGACCCCCTGACAGACCACGAACTCTGCGAGAAGTTCCGGATGTGTGCCCGGCAGGTCCACGACGACGACCGGGTCGAAACGCTCCTGGAGCGACTGGACTGCCTCCGGGAGGAGTCGTCCGTGGCCGACCTCGCGGCGGCGCTGTAAGTCGGCGTGCTACCGGTCGGGCTCCGGTGCCCAGAGGGCGAGCACGGCACCCAGGGCGCCCAGCAGCGTCGTGTACCCGAACGCGGCGACGTAGGCCCCGGTCGTCCCGATGAGGGCACCCGTCACGACCGGCCCGGAGAACGAGCCGAAGACGCCGATGCTCGTCAGGACGGCGACGGCCGTCGTCGCGACGCCGGCGTCGACCACCTCCCGGACGTGGGTGTACAGGATGCCGATGCCCATCTGGATGAAAAAGCCGCCGACGAGGAGGAACAACACGACGCCGGCGAGCGAGTCGACCAGAAACACCAGGACGGTCATGGGAGCGGAGACGGCGAACGCGGCGAGCACGACCGGCCGCCGACGCTGCCCGAGGTACCGGTCCGAGAAGACGCCGCCGCTGGAGCGCGAGAAGATGCCGATCGCGGGATACATGGCGGCGAGGAGGCCGCTCTGCGTGAGTGAGAGCGTGTACGACTCGCTCAGGAACGACGGGATCCAGCTGTTGAAGAAGACGTACACGGAGTACGCCATGAAGCCGAGGACGCCCAGGAGGAGGACCCGCCTGTCCGTGAGGACGTCGCCGAAGTCGGAGACGCTCGGCGTCTCGCCGTCGTCGTCGGGAAAGGAGTGGTCGCGACTGGAGAGAGTGAACAGGACGAGTCCGGGGACGATGGCGACGCTGGCCGACGCGAAGACGAGCGACCAGTCGAAGGCGGCGGCGACCAGCGGGCTGGATATCTGGGCGATGACGAAGCCGACGGGAGCGCTCGCGGTGTAGATGCCGAGGGCGGTGGCCCGCCAGCCCGAGTCGAACGCGTTCCCGACGACGGTCGCGCCGCCGTTCCACAGCGCCACGTAGCCCACGGAGGCGACGACACGCGCCAGGATGAGTGCCCAGTAGTTGCCGGCGGCGGCCGCGAGCCAGGCGCCGACGTTCGCCACGCAGAACAGCCCGGCTGCGGCGATGATGGCGCGCCTGGTGTCGGTCCGGTCCTGGGCAATCCCGACCGGGATGCTTCCGACGGCGATGGCCAGGAACGTGACGCTGATGATGAAGCCACTGGCGGTGTGACCGATGCCCAACCGGTCCATGACGACGACGTTGATGCTCGCGGGGGCGAGCTGGTAGACGCCACCGCACGCGGCGAGCATCCAGACGGCCACCACGACGCCCCATTTCGGAGGCTGTGGCAGGCCCTCGGTCAGCTTCCTGACGCGGTACACGCCGGACCCACATCGCGGTCGATAATAAAAGGTCGTGTGTCACCCGGCTCCTCCCCCGTCGCGCCCGGCGAAACGTTCATTGGGTGGTGCGGTGATCTGACCCTATGAACGTTGGTGTACTCGGTGCCGGTACCATGGGGCACGGAATCGCCCAGGTGTGTGCGATGGCCGACCACGAAGTAACGATGCGCGACGTCGACCAGGGGATAGTCGACGACGGCCTCGCCGCGATCGAGGCGAACCTCGACGAGGGCGTCGAGCGTGGCAAAGTGACCGAAGACGAGCGGGCGGCGACGCTCGCGAACCTCTCGGGGACGACCGCGCTCGACGAAGCGGTAACCGGCGCGGACGTCGTCATCGAGGCGGTGCCCGAACGCATGGACCTGAAACAGCAGGTGTTCGAGGAGGTGGACGACCACGCCTCACTGGACGCCGTCGTCGCGACGAACACCTCCTCGATGTCGGTGACCGAGATCGCCACGGCCATCACGGACCCGTCGCGAGTGATCGGACTCCACTTCTACAACCCCGTCCACATCATGCCGCCCGTCGAAGTCGTCGTCGCAGAGCAGACCAGCGACGAGACGCTGGCCTTCTCCCAGGAGTTCGTCGACGGCATCGGGAAGGAGTACTTCACCGTCGAGGACTTCGCGGGCTTCGCGTCGGCGCGCCTCGGCGTCGTCCACGGCCTCGAGGCGATGCGGATGGTCCAGGACGGCGTCGCGCCACCGCGCGACGTCGACATGTCGATGGAACTCGGCTACAACCACCCGATGGGGCCGCTGAAGCTGTCCGACTTCGTGGGCCTTGACGTCCGGCTGGACATCCTGGAGTACCTGACCGAGGAACTCGGCGAGCGGTTCCGGCCGCCGCAGATCCTGCGCCAGAAGGTCCGCGCCGGCAAGCACGGCAAGAAGACCGGCGAGGGCTTCTACGTCTGGGAGGACGGCGAGGTCGTCGGAATGGCCGACGACTACGGTCGGTCCCCGTAAGGTCGCGCCGCCCCCGACACTGCGGCGACGCCGTCGGGGGTAGTTATTTCTCGCTCCGTGTGGTAGGCGCCAGCAAGATGCAAGCTAGCGAAGACTTCGAAGCGTACAGAGAACGTGCCTACCGATTCCTCTGGGAAGAGATCGAGCCGCGAGCGGAGGAGTGGGACAGCGCCGACGAGATGCCCCGCGAGGAGCTGTGGGACGACTTCACCGAGATGGGGTTTCTCGGCCTGTCCATCCCGGCGGAGTACGGCGGGCTGGGCCTCACTACCGAGGAGTACGTCCAGCTGGAAAAGGAGTGGGCGAAGGTCTACGGCGGTCTGCGGGTCGTCCTGCACGCCCACAACGTCTGTGCCAGGCTGATCGCCGAGACCGGCACCGACGCCCAGCGCGAGCAGTACCTGCCGGCCATCGCCGACGGCGACCTCTCGTTCGCCATCGCCCTGACCGAACCGCACGCCGGGTCGGGAACCGACGTGAAGACGACCGCCGAACGCGACGGCGACGGCTACGTCCTGAACGGACAGAAACACCACATCACGAACGCCGACTTCGCCGATTACATGATCACGGTCGCCAGGAGTCCGTCGGGCTTCTCGAACGTCCTCGTCCCTCGCGACGCCGACGGGCTGACCATCACAGAAGGGGGCGAAGCGATGGGGAACCTCGGCTCGCACCACTGCTACCTCGAGTTCGACGACCTCCGGGTGCCCGCCGAGAACGTCCTCGGCACGGAGGGCGAGGGTCTGCGGGCCACCGTCGAGGGGCTGCAGGCCGGCCGCATCTACATCGCCGCCAACGCCTGGGGCATCGCCGAGCGGTGTTTCGAGGCCTCGGTCGACTGGGCCAAACGGCGGGTCACCTACGGCAAGCCCATCGCCGAGCGCCGGAACATTCAGGAGTCGCTTGCTGAGATGGCCCGGGACGTCTGGACGCTCCGGCTGGCGGTGCTCGACGCCGCCCGGAAGGTGGACGAACGGGGCACCGCCGGCGTCGAGGCCGACCTCGTGAAACTGCTGGCCCGCGACGTCTCCCAGCGGGTGACCGACGAGGCGATGCTCGTCCACGGCGGCCTCGGTTACACCCGTGAGAAGCCCGTCCAGCGGTTCTACCGCGACGCCCGGCTGACGTGGATCGAGGAGGGAACGCCCTCGATACAGAAGGGAAGCGCGGCCCGGGAGCTGCTCTCGGGCACGTTCCCGTACGACGTCGACGCCGTCGCTCGCGACCACTACGACCTGGACGACTACGACCCCGAGAGCGGGGACGACTACACGCTCTCCTACGAGTAGGGTCGGCGGCCGTTGGGGATCCCTCCGGACCTGTCGTGGTCCAGCAGACCGTCCGTGCTGCGGCGGGAGCCCTCGCGTCGTCGGATACGAGCCGACAGAGGGCGGGGACGTCGCGCCGTTCGTCTGAGGTATCAGTGGGTTCTATGGCCCACTGGCTCCTACACCGGCCCATGTCTACGGGCTTCGCTGTCGCCCCACTCGCCGACGGCCCTTCTGTCGAGGGACCAGGAACGAGTCACCGAACGCTCACCGACTCTCTCGGTTGTACGGACACCTTCGTAGACGTCTATCGCATCAGTGACTCGTCAGTGGCCCTCGCCCGGGGTCGTGAACAGGTGGTCGTCCCCCTGACCGGACCGATCACGCTCCGGGGAACCGATCCCGTTCGCGCCGGTCGACACGCCGTTGGCCGGGTGCCGGCCGGAGACCGTTGTGAGATCGGTGCGCGGACCGACGTGACGGTCCTCGTGGTCGGCGCGACGGTCACCGGGAAAACCGGGACCGGTTCGGTAGTGGTCGAGCGGTCGGCCCTGTCGTTTTCCGAGTCGACGGGGACCGGATACACCGAGCGTCTCACCGACCGACTCGGCTGCCGGGGCACGAAAGTGAACCTGCGTCTCCTCGACCCAGGCGAGGCGATTCCGTACCACACAGAGGGTGACCAGGAAGAGCTCTACGTCCCCCTCGACGGTAGGGGCACACTCAGAGTTGACGGGGCGACCAGGTCCGTACACCAGCACCACCTGGCCCGGGTTGCTCCGACGGTACCCCGTGCAGCCGTCAACGCCGGCGACGAGTCCCGTCTGTGGCTGATGATCGGGGCACCGCCGACCGGCGACCCGGACGACTGGGCGCCCGGCGTGCGACTCCAGGAATGGAACGGGTGAACCGCCGGACAGTCACAGTCGGAGTCGGTGCCGCCAGAATCGTATCGCCTGAGAAGAGTGGCGGGGGAGCCCTCTCATTCGGTCTCTTCGACGAGTTCGACACGATACCCGTCGGGGTCGAGTCCGAAGGCGATCCGGACGGGTGAATCCTCGTGCTGGACGGTGAACGGTTCGGTGTCGACGGCCCCGTAGCTGTCGCGGTCGAGCGCCTCGACCAGCGCGTCGAGGTCGTCGACGCCGAAGGCCAGGTGGTCGATTCCCTGTTGGGAGACGTCCTCGTCCTGCTCGGGGTGGGAAATGAACTGTATCTCGCGGTTGTCCCCGTCCCTCGCGAACCAGTTGACAGTCCCGTCCTCCAGGACGACCTCGCGCGATTCGGTGAGTCCGAGGACGTCCCCGTAGAAGCGTTTCGTGACCGCGAGGTCCGAGACGCGGATAGCCGTGTGGCTGATGGTTGCATCGGTCATGGATTTCTCACGTGGTTCGTGGTCCCCGCGTACCACGGTGGTTGGACCTCGGTTAGTCCCTCGAATGGGCCGACGGACATCGGCCCGAGCGAGACGTCTGTCATCGTTTCGATCCGTTCAACGAAGCCCGTGTGACGTATTAAGCGTACTGGCGGTCCCGAAGCGCCGCTCGTCGTACCCGGATCCGATCCCGCCGCAATAATCATTAGTAATCGGCGTCCACTAGGGGTATGACTGACAGAACGGTCGGAGTCATCGGTCTGGGGAACATGGGACTGCCGATGGCGAAGAACCTGGTCGACGCCGGCTGGCCGGTCGTCGCGTACAATCGGTCGGACGGCCCGGTGGTCGAACTCGAGGAATACGGCGCTACCCGGGCGCACTCCCCCCGGGAGGTAGCCGAAGCGGCCGACGTGATCATCACGGCGTTACCCGACCTGGCGGTGATTCAGACCATCCTTTCGGGCGAGGACGGAGTCATCGCCGGGCTCGACGGCGGCGAGACGCTCATCGATACCTCGACGATCTCGCCCGCCGGTGCCAGTGAACTCGAAGCGCTACTCGCGGACGCCGATGCCACGGCGCTGGACGCTCCCGTGAGCGGCGGCGACCAGGGCGCACAGGACGGCACGTTGTCGTTCATGGTCGGCGGCCTGGAGGAGGTCTTCGAGCGGCACCGCGACGTGTTCGAAACGCTCGGGTCGACGATCACCTACTGCGGCCCCGTCGGGTCGGGTCAGGTCGCCAAGGCCTGTAACCAGATCGTCCTCGGGACGACGCTACTGGGAGTGTGTGAAGCACTCGTGTTCGCCCAGCGAGCAGACGCGAACATCGAGGCCGTCCTCGAAGCGATCAGCGGCGGTGCGGCGGCCTGCTGGACGCTCGACTCGCGAGCACCGAAGATGGTGACGGGAGACTTCGAACCCGGCGGATACGTGCGATACCTATACGACGACCTGGAGATCGCCCAGGACGCGGCCGACGACGTCGGCTCGCCGATGCTGGTGACGGCCGTCGTCGAAGAACTGCTCAAGGTTGCCGTAGAGAGCGGGTACGCCGAAGAGGACATCTCGGCGGCGATCAAGGTCGTCGAATCGCTGGCTGGTGAGCAAGCACGGCTCGAGTCGTAACTCGTCTCCCGGCAACGACGGTCGCCAATCGTGGACTCAACCTTTATTGTCCCGTGGAACTCACCCGTTAGCGATGCGCACCCTCGACTTCGTCGAATCGGAAGAGCAGGCGATGGTCCGCGACACCGCCGCGACGGTCGCCGACGAGTTCGGCCCGGAGTACTGGCGCGAACTGGACGCGACCGGGACCTTCCCCCACGAGTTCTGGGACGCCCTCGGCGAAGCGGGCATCCACGGTCTGATGATCCCCGAGGAGTACGGCGGTGCCGGGATGGGGATGGTCGAGATGTCGCTCGTGATCGAGACGCTGTGTGGCGGCGGCTGCGGGATGGGCGGCGCGATGATCCCCGTCATGTCTGCAGTAATGGGCGCGGTCGACGTGGCCCAGCACGGGTCGGCAGAACAGAAAGAGCGGTACCTCCCCGGCATGGCCACCGGCGAGCGAATGATGGCGATCAGCATCACCGAACCGGACGCCGGCTCGAACACGCTCAACACCGAGACCACCGCCGAGAAGGACGGCGACGAGTACGTCATCGAGGGCAAGAAGGTCTGGGCGACGCTGGCCCACGAGGCCGACGACGTCCTGGTGGTCACGCGAACCACGCCGAAAGGGGAGGTCGACAAGCCGACGGAAGGACTGAGCCTCTTTTTCGTCGACCGCGAGGCCGACGGAGTCGAACTCAGCCAGATCCCAAAGCACGGCGTCCATTACCTGCCCTCGAACGAACTGTTCCTCGACGGCGTTCGGGTTCCCGAAGCGAACCTGCTCGGCGAGAGAGACGACGGCTGGGACGTCCTCGTCAGCGCCATCAATCCCGAACGGATCGCGCTGGCGGCGGGCGCCGCGGGCATCGGCAAGCTCGCGGCGGAGACCGCCATCGACTACGCAAACGAACGCGAGGTGTTCGACGGGCCCATCGGCCAGTACCAGGGCGTCCAGTTCCCCATCGCGGAGGCCCACTCCCAGCTGGAGACGGCCGACCTGATGCGCCAGAAGGCCGCTAAACTGTTCGACGAGGGCGAGGAGTGCGCCTACGAGTCCAACGTCTGCAAGGCCGTCGCCGTCGATTCCGCCATCGACCTGGTCTACCACTCGATGCAGACCTTCGGCGGCTGGGGCTACGCCCAGGAGTACGACGTCGAGCGCTGGTGGCGGGAGATCAACCTGCTGCGCCTGGCGCCGGTCACCCAGCAGATGGCCTGGAACTACATCGCCCAGGAACTGGGCTTCCCCCGGTCGTACTGACCGCAGGAACTATGCCGAGCCGATCCATCTAATCACCCATGGACGCACTGGACCTGAGCGGCCAGACCGCCGTCGTCACGGGCGGTACCTCCGGCATCGGACGCGGGATCGCGAAGTGCCTGTACGAACAGGGTGCGGACGTCGTTCCCGTCAGCAGGACCGAGTCGCGCGTCAGGGAGGCCGCCGAGGCCGTCGACGCCGACCTGGTGTTGCCGACCGACGTGTCCGAACGGGCCGACGTCGAGGCGATGCTCGAGACGGTCGCCGACGAGCACGGGTCGATAGAGATACTGGTCAACTGCGCGGGCATCTTCCAGGAGGAGAAGGACCCGACGGAGATCACCGACGAGGACTGGGAGTCGGTCGTCGGCATCAACCTCTATGGCACCTTCCTCGCCTGCCAGACGGTCCCCCAGTACATGACCGGCGACAACCGTGCCATCGTCAACGTCGGCTCGATGGTCAGCGAGACGCCCCTGAAGGGGATCACGGCCTACGTCTCCTCCAAGGGCGGCATCATCAGCCTGACGCGGAGCCTGGCCGTCGAGTACGCAGACAGGGACATCCGCGTCAACACCCTCCAGCCGGGCTACGTCAAGACCCGCCAGAATCGCGATGCCCTCGAGACCGAAAAACTCCGCAACGCCATCCTCCGCCACACACCGATGGGTCGGTACGGCGAGGCAGAAGAGATGGGCCGGGCCGCCACGTTCCTCGCCTCACCGGCAGCGAGCTACATCACGGGCGAGTCGCTGATGGTCGACGGCGGCTTCTCGGTGCTCTGAGCGCGGTCGGCTCGTCGCGTACCAGCTACGTCCTGTCGATCTCGACGAGTTCGTCGGCCAGCAGGACCGTCTGCTCCGGGTCACAGAAGTTTTCGAGGTCGTCCTGGAGCGCCTGGCCGACTTCGGAGGTCAGCCCGGCCTTCATCGCCTCCTTGGATTCGAAGTAGAGCTGTGCGGCGCCGTCGGCGTCGGCTGCCTCGGGGTTGACGGGGATGTCACGCGTGTACTTCACCAGCCCCGGCATGTCGTCGGCCATCGGGCTGTGCTCGTCCTCCCAGTATCGCAGGAATTCGTCGAAGTCCATGCCATCCGCTCGCCGGATCAGGATCATCGCCTTGTGCATGCTCCAGTCATCGAGTGCCCCCGATTTATAGATTGCTCGCGTTCCGGGCCGCCGGTATCGGCCAGCGGTCGGCGGTCGCCGCGGGGGAACATCGCCAGCTCCGGTCGGCGTGTCAGGTGGTACCAGGCCGGAACCTTATTCAGGTCGTCCCCCAATGGGTACGCTGTACATGCAGGGTTTGACAGACAAGACTGCGATCGTCACCGGCTCTGGCCGAGGCATCGGTCGAGCCATCGCCGAGCGGCTCGCAGAAGAGGGCGCGTCCGTCGCCATCAACGACGTGGACGAAGAGCGCGCGGAGACGACTGCCGCGGAGATGCGGGAAGCGGGACTCGACGCGTTTGCCGCCCCCGCCGACGTGACGGACCTCGACGCGACGCAGTCGATGGTGGACGATGTCATCGAACGCGAGGGCGCCGTGGATGTCATGGTTAGCAACGCCGGCTGGCTGTACGTCTCGCTGTTCAAGGACCTGGACCCCGACCAGTGGGAACCGATCATCGCGCTGAACTACGTCGGCCACCTCAACTGCACGAAGGCGGTCGTCGACCACATGATCGAGCGCGAGGAGGGAACGATCATCGGCATCTCTTCGGGCGCCGGTCGGGTCGGGACGACCGGCCAGGCAGTCTACGCCGGGGCGAAGGCCGGCGTCATCGGCTTCATGAAGTCGATGGCCCGCGAACTCGCCCGGTTCGACGTCTCCTGTAACGTGGTGGCGCCCGGGCCGACCGAGACGGAACTCGTCGACGAACTCCGCGAGCAAAACGAGTTCTCCCGGAAGATCCACGACGGCATGGAAAAACAGGTGCCGATGGGACGGCTGGCCGAACCCGAGGACATCGCCGGGGCTGTCAATTACTTCGCCAGCGACGACGCGAGCTTCGTCACCGGACAGGTGCTGTCTGTCAACGGCGGGCTGTCGATGCCCGACTGATGGAGGAACACGTATGGCAATACTACTAGACGACGAACATCGCGCCGTCCGCAAGACGGCCCGGGAATTCGTCGACAACGAAGTGCGACCGATCGTCCACGAGTGCGAGGAGAACGGCGAGTTCCCGCGAGACCTCATCGAGCGGTGGGCGGCCGAGGGCATGCGCGGCATCACCGTCGACACCGAGTACGGCGGCGTCGGCATGGATCTTCTGGCCCACGCCATCGTGATGGAGGAGATGTCGAAGGTCTGGCCCTCGGCCGGCGTGAAGATGGACGAAGGGCTCATCCGCTACCTGAAGCTGTTCGGGACCGAGGAACAGAAACGGCAGTACCTCCCCGACCTCTGTGCCGGGAAGGCGGTCGACGCCATCGCGCTGACCGAACCCGACCACGGCTCGGACCTGGCGAGCATGGAGACGACCGCCGAGCGCGACGGCGACGGCTACCGGATAACCGGCAACAAGATGTGGATCTCCGCGGCGGGCATGGCAGACCTGATGGCGGTCGCGGCCAAGACCGACCCCGGCGAGGCACACCACGGCATCAGCGTCTTCCTCGTCGACGCCGACGCCGACGGACTCACCGTCGAAGACCCGCCGAAGCTGATGGGCCACCACGCCTCCCACTCCCACGAGGTCCGCTTCGACGACGTGTACGTCCCCGAGGAGAACCTCATCGGCGAGGAGAACCGCGGCTTCCAGCACACGATGTCGGTGCTCAACCTCGCACGCATCACCGTCGCCGCCCGCGGCCTGGGGATCGCCGCCGGTGCTCGCGAGGAAGCCCTCGAGTACGCCCAGCAACGCAACCAGTTCGGCCAGCCCATCAGCGAGTTCCAGGTCATCCAGCACAAGCTCGCCGACATGACCATCAAAGTCGAGACGGCGCGCAACCTCGTCTACAACGCGGCGCGGGTCTCAGACGCCGGTCGCGACGCGACCCTCGAGGGATCGATGGCGAAGATCCACGCCGCCGAGGTCGGCCGCGAGGTCGCCAACGAAGCCGTCCAGATCCACGGCGGCTACGGCTACGCACGGGAGTTCACCGTCGAGCGCCTCTACCGCGACGCGAAGGCCATCGAGATCTACGACGGCTCTAGCGAGATCCAGCGCAACATCGTCGCAAAACAGATCCTCCAGTAGGTCGGCCCGTTACCGCCTCCGGCAGGATGGGTCCGCTACGCCGCATCCACTCCTACGCCGCATCCTCCCCTACGCCGCGTCCTCCTCTTTCAGAACCCCGTCTTCGACCATGCGCTCGATTTCGGCGTCGTCGTAGCCGAGTCCCTGGAGGATTTCCTCGTTGTGCTCGCCGAGGACGGGCGTGTGTCGCTCTATCTCCGGCTGGGACTCCGACATCGACAGCGGCGTGTCCGTCAGCGTCAGTTCGTCGTACTTGGGGTGGGGAACCTCGCGGAAGATCTCGTCGTGGGCCACCTGGTCGAGGTTCGCCGCCTCCTCGACGTCGTTGTGTTTGCAGGCGGGAATGCCGACCTCGTCGAGGGCGTCGAGAGCCTCCTCGACGGTGTGCTCTGCGACCCAGTCCTCGAACTCGGCTGTGAGCTCCGCGATGTCGTCCATCCGGCCGTCGTCGGTCTGGTACTTCTCGACCTCCAGCAGGCCCGGCCGGTCCAGCAGGTCGCAGTAGGCCCGCCAGGTGCGCTCGTTGTAGAGAACGAGCGCGACGGCGATCCAGCCGTCGGTCGCCTCGGTGGCCCCGTACAGCATGTCCGGCTCGAAAAAGCCGTTCTTCCCCCCGCGACCGGGCACCTCGCCGAGGTTGTTGTAGTACTCGAAGGCGCCGTCGACGTTGTGCATCATCGAGTGGAGCATCGAGATGTCGACCTTCTGGCCGCCGCCACCCCGGTCGCGGTGGCGGATTGCGCCCAGCGTCGACAGCGCCGCGTTGTACGCCGAGTAGAAGTCGGCGATCGACGACTGGGACCGGATCGGCGGGTCGCCCTCGAAGCCGTGGAGGCTCGAGTAGCCCGAGACGTGCTGGATGATGGTGTCCATGGCGGGCTTTTTCGCGTCGGGTCCGGTCTCGCCGTATCCGCTGACGTGGACGTAGATGATCTCCTCGTTGTACTCCTGGAGCGTCTCGTAGTCCAGGCCGAGGCGTTCTGCGACGCCGGGCGGCCAGTTCTGCAGGAACACGTCGGCGGTCTCGACGAGGTCGTACAGCGTCTCCTTGCCCTCGTCGGACTTCAGGTCGATGCACAGCGACCGTTTGTTGCGGTTGAGCAGTTCGAACGGGGGATTGATCCCCTTCCCGTTTCGTTCCCGGCGATGCAGTCGGTAGACCTCGCCCTCCGGTCGCTCGACCTTGACGACGTCGGCGCCCATGTCCGCGAGGAAGGTGGCGGCGACGGGGCCGGCGACGGCCTGCCCGAGGTCTAACACCGATATGTCCGAGAGAGGCATCTCGTTCGTTGGCACGCGTTGCCAGAGAACGCCCAGGACTATGAATGTTCAGGCGCCGTTCGGTGACCGCCGACCGGTTCCGGGACTCAGCGGTACTCCGCGAGTTCGTCCTCGGTCAGTTCGCCCTCGTCGAGGAGTTTCTCCGTCACCATCTCTGTCAGGGGCTGTTTTCGCACCTTGCCGCCCTCGGACTTGGGTATCTCGTCGACGAACTCCAGGCGTTCCGGACGCTTCCAGACCGTCACGTCCGCTGCCTCCAGGTGGTCGACCATCTCCTGGAAGGTCAGTGACGCACCGTCGGCGAGGACGACGAAGGCGCAGGCCCGCTCACCGTAGACCGGGTCGGGCATCGGCGCCACCGCCACCTCGTTGATGGCGGGGTGGGTCAGGAGTTCGTTCTCGACCTCGCCCGGATTGATGTTCTGGCCGCCCCGCAGGATCATTTCCTTCTTGCGTCCGACGATGCGGAGGTACCCCTCGTCGTCCATGACGCCGACGTCGCCGCTGTGGAACCAGCCGCCTTCGGAATAGGCCTCGGCCTCCTCCTGGGGACTGTTCAACAGCCCGAGGGTGTTGCTGGCCCCACGCCAGACCACCTCGCCCTCCTCGCCGACGTCGACGTCCTCGTCGTACTGGTTGACCAGGCGGATTTCCTCGCCCGGGAGTTCCCGACCGACGGTCGTCAGCCGCTTCTCTTTCGGGTCGTTCTCGATGTCGACCATGATGGGGACGGCCGACTCGGAGGCGCCGTAGAAGGTGTGGATCTTGCAGTCCATGACCTCCTCGAACCGTTCGGCCGTCGAGCGCGGAAGCGGGGCACCCCCGTTGCTGAACATCCGGAGGTCGTCGTACTCGTAGGCCTCGAAGTCGTCGGACTTCATCATCTGTGTCATCTGCGTGGGGATGGCCAGCCCGTAGGTGCAGTCGTTGTCGACGACGTGCGCCAGTCCGTCTTCCGGGGACGTCCAGTCTTCCATGACGACCGACCTGGCACCCTCCATCAGCGGGTACAACACCCCGTAGACGTACCCGGTGGCCCCGGTTCCCAGCGGGGCGAGCGCACCGGCGACGTCGTCCTCGCTCAGCCCCGTCGTGTTCACGTAGTGCCTTCCCAGGGCGTACATGTTGTTCTCCGACCAGAGACTCGGGGTCGGAAGGCTCGTCGTCCCCGAGGAGACCATCACGTAGGCGCCGTCGTCGACGTCGGGAGGGTCGCGGGCGTCGAGCGCTGCCTCGCCCTCGGACCAGTCGCGCTCGAACACTGCCGCCTCGGCGAACACGTCGACGCCCTCGAGGTCGACGTCCGTCGACGCCTCGCCCGGTGCGACGACGACGGTCTCGAGGTGGTCCGATTCCCCACCGAGTTCCTCGACGAACGGCAGGAACTCGAAGCCTTTGTAGGATTCGGGAACCATCCAGACGGTCGTCTCGGTCTTCTCCAGCAGGTGGCTCGTCTCGCTGTGGCGCCACTTGTGGTGTAACGAGAGGAAGCGAGCGCCCACCTTGCTACAGGCGAGGTGGACGCCGAGGATCTGCCACCAGCTCGGAAACTGCACGGAGACGTGGTCGCGGTCGCCGATGCCCCGGGCCGCGAGGAACGCCGCTATCTGGTCGGCCCGGTCGATCACGTCGCGGTAGGTGAGTTCGACGTGGTCGGTGACGAGTGCAGTCCTGTCGGGATGGTCGGCGGCGGCCGCCGCCACCACGTCGTACGCGGTCTCGTCGGCCCAGAGTCCCAGATCGCGCCACTCCTCACGCTGTGCCTCGGTTGTCCAGTCCCTGCTCATGGCACCTATACACACACGCCTGGTAATAAACCCGGTGGGCTGCGGTTGCCGAACTGAACCCGACGACGGTCAGGCCGTCGATGCCGTCCCGATCGTCTCCTGGTAGGAGCCGTAGTGGTCCTCGAACACGGCCATGATCTCGCCCATCGTGGCGTAGGTCTTCACCGCGTCGATGATCGGCGGCATGACGTTGTCGCCGGCGTCGATGGCGTCGTCGAGGGTCTCCAGCGCGTCCTCCACGGCCGCGTCGTCGCGTTCGGCCTTCACGTCGGCGAGGCGTTCCTGCTGGCGCTCCTGGACGGACTTGTCGACGTGGAGGAGGTCAGGCTGGGTGTCCTCCTCGATGGTGTACTCGTTGACGCCGACGACGACCTCCTCGCCGTCCTCGACGCGCTGCTGGTACTCGTAGGCCGCATCCTGTATCTCCCGCTGGAAGTAGCCGCCCTCGATGCCGGACAGGACGCCGTCGCGGACGGAGCCGTCACCCATCTCCCGGATCTCGTCGATGTAGCCCGATATCTCGGCTTCCATCTCGTCGGTGAGCGCCTCGACGGCGAAGCTCCCGCCCAGCGGGTCGACAATGTCCGCCGCGCCGGACTCCTCGGCGATGATCTGCTGGGTCCGGAGCGCGACTCTGACGGCGTCCTCGCTCGGCAGGGCGAGGGCCTCGTCGTAGCTGTTGGTGTGGAGGCTCTGGGTCCCGCCGAGGACGCCAGCGAGGGCCTGAATCGTGACGCGGACGATGTTGTTCAGCGGCTGCTGGGCGGTGAGGCTCTGGCCCGCCGTCTGGGTGTGGAACTTGAGCCGTTTGGACTCGTCGCGCTCGGCGCCGTATTCATCGGCCATCGTCCGGGCCCAGATGCGACGACTCGCCCGGAACTTCGCGACCTCCTCGAAGATGGAGTTGTGGGAGTTGAAGAAAAACGAGAGCAGCGGGGCGAACTCGTCGACGTCGAGGCCACGCTCGATGCAGGCCTCGACGTAGGCGAAGCCGTCGGCGAGCGTGAAGGCGGCCTCCTGGGCGGCCGTCGACCCGGCCTCGCGGATGTGGTAGCCAGAGACGGAGACGGGGTAGAACTTCGGCGTCTCCTCGACGGCGAACTCGATGGTGTCTGTGACGAGTTCCAGGGAGGGCTCCGGCGGGACGACCCACTCCTTCTGGGCGATGAACTCCTTGAACATGTCGTTCTGGAGGGTGCCCCGGACCGCCTCTCTCGGGACGCCCTGCTCGTCAGCCATGGCGACGTACATCGCGTAAATCACCGGCGCGCTCGGATTGATCGTAAAGGAGGTCGACACCTCGGCGAGGTCGATGCCGTCGAACAGGATCTCCATGTCCCGAAGGGTGTCGACCGCCACACCCTCCTTGCCCACTTCGCCGTCGGCCATCTTGTGGTCGGAGTCGATGCCCATCAGCGTCGGCATGTCGAAGGCCGTCGACAGCCCGGTCTGGCCCTCGTCGGTGAGATAGTGAAAGCGCTCGTTGGTCTCCTCTGCCGTGCCGAAGCCGGCGAACTGGCGCATCGTCCAGGTCCGGCCGCGGTACATCGTCGGATACGGACCGCGGGTGTAGGGCGGCTCGCCCGGAAAGCCCAGGTCCTCGTCGTAGTCGAGGTCGGAGACGTCTTCGGGGGTGTACAGCCGATCGACTTCGAGGTTCGAGACCGTTGCAAAGCGGTCCTGGCGCTCGCCGTGGCTGTCGAGTACGGGGTCGCGGGTGTCCGTCTCCCAATCGGCACGGGATTCTCGGATGCGCTGGATGTCCTCGTCGCTAAACATGTGGATTCCAGTACAGGGACCTAGTCAAAACGCTTTTCGCTCCCCCAGAGGCCACGACTGGTGGTCGGTCCGTCTCGTAGCGAAGGCGTAGCGCCACGCCGACCCGGACGGTATCCCGCCAACTGCCGTTCGCTCCACGACCGAAAATCTTATATAAAATAGGAGCTACTCTCAACCCGGGACACCGGTACTGACTGGTCATCACGATGATGCTGATGGAATCAGCGTCTGCCACGCGGTGTTCCACCCACCCAAGAACGTGCGTCTCCGAACGCCTGTCTCTACCCATGACAGGCAGTTCGAACGGGTCCATGCGTGCTTCCGTAGTACGCACCCCGAACCCTCACTC
>CAZGAX010000004.1:0-54446 GCA_964523745.1 uncultured Halobacteriales archaeon
CTCGACATCTGCCGGCGCGGCGGCTGTCACGCCCACGTCTCCCACCTCAAGGTCGGTGGCCAGGACAACTGGGGCGCTTCCGAGGACGTGCTCGCACTGTTCGACGAAGCCGAAGCCGCCGGCCAGCGCGTCTCGTTCGACCAGTACCCCTACACCGCCGGGTCAACGATGCTGACGGCCCTCCTCCCGCCGTGGACCCGACAGGGCGACTCCGAGGACATCCTCGACCGGCTGCAGGACCCCGAGACGGTCGCGGAAGTTGCAGACGACATCAGTTCGCCCGGCGAGTGGGAGAACCTGGCCAGAGCTGCCGGCACCTGGGACAACATCCTGATCACCCGGACGGCGAGCGGCGCCGAGGAGGGCCGGACGGTCGAGGAGATTGCCGCAGACCGGGAACTGGGGCCCGTCGAGACCGTGTGCCAACTCCTCGTCGAGGAGGACCTGGACGTGACGATGGTCGACTTCGTCATGTCCGAGGCGGACGTCGAGCGCTTCCTGGCCGACGACCGTGGGACGTTCTGCACTGACGGCATCTTCGGCGGCAAGCCCCACCCGCGAGCAATCGCCGCCTTCGCTAAAATTCTCGACCGGTACGTAGACGAGCGGGAGGTGCTCAGTCCCGAACTGATGGTCCGCAAGGCAGCCGGGCAGGCCGCCGACGTGCTGGGGCTCCCCGACCGGGGCTACGTGAAGGAGGGCTACGTTGCCGACCTGGTGGTCTTCGACCTGCCGGGCGTGTCGGCAAACGCCACGTACGAGGACCCGCTGCAACTCTCGGACGGCTTCGAGTACGTGCTGGTCGGCGGTGAGATTGCGGTCCGGGACGGAGAGGTGACCGGCGCGCAGAACGGGTCGATCCTCAGGTCTACCGAGGAGTGGGGCGGCGACACGCGGCCACACCTCGACCGGTCAGTATCGCCGTAGGGCCCGCCGACGTATCCGGCATTTGGATGTGCCATGGCACTTGCTGGTGTGTCACAACGTCCATAGCTATTTATGCCGGCTGGATCAATCAACGGAAGTACTCCATGAGCGCGAGCAACAGAGTTAGCGACAGAGGCGACCGAGTCGGGATGTACCTGCAGGACAAACACTCGATCCGGGAGAACATGGAGCTGGTCCAGTACGCCGAGGACCACGGCTTCGACGAGGTCTGGCAGGCCGAGTCCAGGCTCGCCCGGGACGCCATCACGCCGATGGCGGCCTACGCGGCCGTCACGGACGACATCAAGATCGGCTCCGGCGTCATCAACAACTGGACCCGGAACACGGCGCTCATCGCCCAGACGATGAGCACGCTCGAAGAGCTTGCTGGGCCGGACAGGATCCTGTGCGGCGTCGGCGCCTGGTGGGACCCCCTCGCAGAGAAGGTCGGCATCGACCGGAGCGGCGCGCTCCGGGCCATGCGAGAGTGCGTCGAAGTGACCCAGGACTTGCTGGACATGGAGAACGTCACCTACGACGGCGAGTTCGTCAGTATGCGCGACGTGGAACTCGACGTCGTCCACGGCGACTCGGGACCCCGCACGGTTCCCGTCTACGTCGGCGGGACGGGCTTCAAGATGCTCGAACTGACGGGTCACTTCGCCGACGGCGCGCTCCTGAACTACCTCGTCAGCCCCGAGTACAACCAGAAGGCCCTCGACGCCCTGGAGGAGGGCGCCTCGCGGGCCGACCGGACCCTCGACGACATCGACCGCCCCCAGCTCGTCGTCTGCTCGATGGACCACGACACCGACAAGGCGCTCGACAACGCTCGGGAGCTGATCACCCAGTACCTGGGCCAGCAGCCCCACATCATGAAGGCCTCCGGCGTCAGCCAGGACCTCATCGACGAAGTCGGCGAGGCTATCGGCGGCTGGCCAGCCGACAAGGACGACATCAAGGAGGGCATGCACCTGATCCCCGACGACGTCGTGCACAAACTGACGGCGAGTGGGTCGCCCGAGCAGTGTCGCCAGAAGGTTGCTGAGTACGCTGAAAACGGCTGTCAGTGTCCGATCCTCTACCCGCTGGGTGACGACCCCAAGCTGATGATCGAGGAGTTCGCCGACGGCTACAAGTAGCTGTTATCGCTGCTTCGTATCGCTTCCTGACTTCTCATTCGAGTCCACCCAGATCATCACTTTTTCGAAGAAATCGTTCTTCGACAGCACCGCCACCGCAATGTCCTCGAAAGCCCTCGCCTCGATGGCGGTCGCTGAGCGGGATATCCTCCCTCACTACGTTCGGTCGGATAGAGCCCGCTCAGCGACTCCGCGACGCCGCCATCGAGGCTCGCCCTTTCATTCCGCCAGGAACGGGATGTGGCCCAAGCTGTGGCGTGCGCTGTCGAGTCGGCCGAGGCCCGGAGGGCCGAGGCGGCGAGACAGTCGGCGCGCGAGGGATGAGTAGCGAGGGACCGAAGGTCCCTCGGACCGTGCGAACGGGCAGCTTCGCTGCCCGTGAGTAGACACCGCAGTGAGCGAAGCGAGCGAGGAGCGCAATCGGCTGGGGAGGACGGTGGCGCTGAGCGGTGGTGGTGCGAGCCTGGTGGACGAAAGGGCGAGGCTCGCTGGCGACGAAGTGGAGTAGCTCTGTCGGCTCTATCGAGGGAGCGGAGCGACCGAGAATATCCGACAGAGCAACCGCCAGCGGGCCGAGGGCTTTCCTGACGCTACGGTCACGGCGAATTCAGCAGCAACAGAAGAGCGCACTGTCGATAGAAACTGTCTCGAGTAGCCAACGGACGAGACAGATGAACAGTTGAACATATGTTCATATAATGTGCAAGCTACAGCTTGCCCAAGAGACGAATAAGCAGCATCGATACCTGACGATACTGCAACAACACCAAACCCGAGAAGAACGCTGGTATCTCAGTCGTCCGCAGCCGCTTCTTCCGCAGAGCCGTAGAGGTGCTCGACCTCGGAGATCTCGGGGTCGATCCGATTGACGCCGCCGGTCGCCTGCTCCGCACTCTCAGTGTCCTTCAGCCCGAAGCCAGTCGACGCAATGACCACCGTCTCGTCGGACTCGATGATTCCCCGGTCGATGGCCTCCCGCACACCAGCGAGCGGCGTCGCGCCGGCCGGCTCGGTGTAGATACCCTCGGTGCTTCCCAGCAGCACCTCGGCATCCAGGATATCTTCGTCGCTGACGAGCAGCGAGGTCCCGCCGCTCTGTTCCAGCGCCCGGCAGGCCTTGATCGTGTTCCGGGGCCGGCCCACGGCGATGCTGTCGGCCAGCGTATCCGCGATGTCGTCGACGTCGTCGTGACCGTGGAAGGCGTCGTGAATCGCGGACGCACCCTCGGCCTGGACGCCGAGCATCTTCGGGTGGTCCTCGACGTAGTCCAGGTCGTAGAACTCCTTGAAGCCCTTCCAGGCGCCGGCGATCGTACAGCCGTCCCCCATCGAGAAGACGACCCAGTCGGGCACCTCACCACGGACAACGGACTGCTCGGCCAGTTCGTGGCCCACTGTCCGCTTGCCCTCGACCTGGAACGGATTGATGGCCGCGTTGCGGTTGTACCAGCCGTACTCCTCCGTGACCTCGACGCTGAGGTCGTAGGCCTCGTCGTAGCTCCCGTTCACGGCGAGGACGTCGGCGCCGTAAACGAGCGGCTGGGCCAGCTTGCCGCTCGGAGCTGCGCCCGGAACGAAAATCCGGCAGTCGAGGCCGCCCCGGGCCGCGTAGCCCGAGAGGGACGCGGCGGCGTTGCCCGTCGACGCGCAGGTGATGATGTCCCGGCCGGCGTGTTTGGCCTTTGTCACCGCGATGGTGCTGGCCCGGTCCTTGAAACAGCCCGTCGGATTCCGGCCGTCGTCCTTGACCAGGGTGGTTACGCCCAGCTCCTCGCTGAGATTGGGGGCGTCGAACAGGTCGGTGCCGCCCTCGTTGAGCGTGACCGGCTCGGCGTCGTCGTGGACGGGCAGGAACGCCTCGTACTTCCACTCGCTGCGGATGTCGCCGTCCAGGTCCGCGTCGAAGCGGTCGTGAACGACGTCGTAGTCGTACTTCACTTCCAGGATGCCGTTTACGCCCTCGTGTTCCGGACAGGTGTAGATCACCTGGTCGGGGTCGTACTCGGCCCCGCAGATGGTACACTCTAGGGTGGTGACGTGGTCCATCGCCATACGAACGTCAACAGTGGCCGGCCACTTAAGCGGTCCGTCCTGGAACCCGTGTGGCCACAACGTGGCAGTGGCACGGCCGGGGGCGCCACGGCAGTTGACGACGCCACGCTGTGACCGCGCTCGTCGGCTGTGCCACGCTGTGGCAAACGAGCGTCAACGCACCGTACACAGTCACGCCGGGCACACCAGGGGACGAGCTTTTTGGGCCTGGCACCGGTCCACTCCGCCATGGCCGACGCATTTCGGTCGGAAGTCACGGCTCCGTCCGGCCGGGTCACCTACGCCCACCGCCCCGAGTCCGACCAGTCGTTCGAGAACGCCCTGGCAAAAGCCCGCGACGGGGAGCGCCTCACCGTCGACGACGGCGTCGAACTCCTGACGACCGGTACCGAGACGCCCCGCATCGACCCCGAGCGCAAAGAGCAGGTGCTCGAGATTGCCGACCGCCGGCGCGCCGAGGTCGTCGGCGACGAGGTGACGTTCGTCGCCAACGTGAACAACAACGTCACCACTGCCTGCAACACCGGCTGCCTGTTCTGCAACTTCAAGGACACGGCAGAGCAGTTCGAGACCGACCCCGACGGAAACGCCGGGGGCGACCACGAGAGCAACCACGAAGGCGACCACGGCGGCTTCACCCGAACCCCCGCCGAATCCCGGGAGGCGGCCCGCGACGCCGTCGACCGTGGCGTCTACGAGGTGTGTTCGGTGAGCGGCCTCCACCCGGCTTTCGCTCTCGACGACGAGCATCGGGAAATTCTCGAAACGGCCGAGGGCCCTGAAGCGAACTACAAGCCCCCGGCCGCCTACGACGTCTCGCCGGGGACCTACTGCGACCAGATTGCCGCGATGAGCGTCGACGGCGTCCACGTCCACTCGATGACGCCGGAGGAGGCCTACCACGCCAGGCGGGCCACCGACTGGTCCTACGAGGAGGTGTACCGCCGCCTGAAGGACGCCGGCCTCGACTCGGTTCCCGGGACGGCCGCCGAAATTCTCGTCGACGAGGTTCGGGAGGTGCTGTGTCCCGGCAAAATCCGGACAGACGAGTGGGTCCAGGCGATGGAGGCCGCCGCAAACGTCGGCCTGCCGATGACCGCGACGATCATGTACGGCCACGTCGAGAACGCCCGCCACCGGGTCGAGCACCTCCGGGTGATCCGGGACCTCCAGGACCGGACGAACAATATCACCGAGTTCGTCCCGCTGTCGTTCGTCCACCCGAACACGCCGCTGGCCGAGCACGGGGTCGTGGATGGCGGTGCCACGAGGGAGGAGGACCAGCTCATGATCGCCGTCTCCCGGCTGTTCCTCGACAACGTCGACCACGTCCAGTCCTCCTGGGTGAAGTTCGGCGACGAACACGGGATGCAGTTGCTGAACTGCGGCGCCGACGACTTCATGGGAACCTTGCTGTCCGAGGAGATCACGAAACGCGCCGGCGGCGAGTACGGCGAATTCCGGTCGTTCCAGAACTACGTCGACATGGTGACGGCCATCGGCCGAACCCCGGTCGAGCGGTCGACGGACTACACCGAACGCCGCCGTATCGACCCGGATGCGATCGGAGCCACCAACCCCGTCGGTCCGACGCTCGGCCCGCTGGCCGACGGTACCCCGCTCGTCTCCCGGTAGAGGTCAGTTCTCACTGCTCCGACCAGGTGTGCCACGGTACCCCACACGTGGTAAATCCGCCACACACGCCTTCTACCGTCGGCACACGGCCGTTATGGGCACTGGGTTTTATGAGGGATACCGCGCTGAAAAACGGTGACGCTAGCCACTCGGCCAGCGGACGACCAGCTGATGACCAGCTGACGGCCAGCGGATGGTCGGGCTGTCGTCCGACTGGCGGGTAGCAGCTAGCACGGAGACAACCATGTACGGTAGACGCCTCGCAACGATAGAAGAGATCATCGCGCTCGTCAGTCCCGACTGCGACGACGAGCTCGCGGCACTGACCGACTGGGCCGACGCGAACGACGTCCCGGTCCACACCGTGTCAGTAGGAGACGACGTCGACCCCGTCTACGCCCCGGAAACTGAATACCTGGGCGTCACGCTCGGCGGCGACGGCACCTTCCTCGAGGGGGTCAGGCAGTTCAGCCCGAAGGAGATCCCGATGCTCGGGGTCAACGCCGGGACGCTGGCCTTCCTCGCCAGCATCGCCCCCGAGGAACTCCCGGCCGCCCTCGACGAAGTCATCACGGGCCAGGCCGCCGTCGACGAACGCCAGCAACTCCACGTCGAAGCCCCCGGCGTCGACTCGACGGGAATCAACGACGTGATGATCGAGCCCGAACCGCCGGAGAACCCCCACGACCGGAAGATCGCCAGGCTGCAGGTGTTCACCGACGGCGAGTACGTCGGCGAGTACGAGGGCAGCGGCGTCGCGGTCGCCACGCCCACCGGGTCGACCGGCGTGTCGCTGTCGGCAAACGGACCGATCCACTACCCGAAGAACAACCGTTCGCTCCAGATCGTCCCGCTGCACACCCACCAGCTCGGCGTCCGGCCGCTAGTCGTCGACGCCGACACCGACGTCGAGATCGTCTCGGGCGCCGCGGCGAGCCTGCTGGTCGACGGTGGCCGGGCCCACACCGACCTCGAGCCCGACGACACCGTCACGATCACCGGCGCCGAGACGTCGGCGCTCGTCGTCAACACGAGCTACGACGACGACTTCCTCACCTCCGTCTCGGAGAAACTCGGCTGGGGCATCCGCGAGGACCGCCACGACACCGGAAAGCAGGATCGCATTGCGACCGGCGGCAGGAACGCCGCCAGCGAGCCGGACTTCCTCGAACACGCCAGGGACGTCGCCAGAGAGGCGGCCCGGGCCGCCGGCCAGCCGCTCACCGAACTCCACGGCCAGACCGAATCGGTCGAGTACAAGTCCGACAAATCCGACATCGTCACGGAGGCCGACTACAAGGCCGACAACATCGTGACGACGGTCATCGCGAACGAGTTTCCCGACCACGCCATCCGGTCGGAGGAGAGCGCCCCGGTCCGGGGAAGCGACGACTACACCTGGGTGGTCGACCCGCTGGACGGCACCGGCAACTTCGCCCACGGCAACCCGAACTACGCTATCTCGATCGCACTCCTGGAGGGCGACGAACCGGTCGTCGGCGTCGTCCACGCCCCGGAGGCCGACGAGATGTTCAGCGCCATCGCCGGCCAGGGTGCCACGCTCGACGGCAATCCCATCACGACGACCGACCGGGACTCGCTCGACGAGTGCATGCTGCTGTCGGGCTACGACCCCGACGGCACGTTCCTCTCGCACTGCTACCGCGAGACCCGGGGCGTCCGCCGACTCGGTTCGGCTGCCCTCAACCTCTGTTACCTCGCCAGCGGCAGTGCGGACGCCGTCTGGGAGTACGACACCTACCGCTGGGACGTGGCGGCCGGCCTCGTCATCGCCCGGGAAGCGGGAGCGACCATCACGACGCCGGACGGGACGCCCTACGAGCTCCGTGCCGACCAGTCACCCCGGAACGCGCTCCTCGGGTCGAACGGCGCGGTCCACGACGACCTGCTCGCCCACCTCGGCGACGAACAGGAACTGACGGCCCCAGAGCCGACGTCGTCTGACTGACGGTCACGTTTTCGGAGGCCGCTCGCGGCGACCGGGTTCAGACCGACCCGCCGCCTCGCGGACCCCGGTGGAGGAATTCGCCAGTGCCTGCCTCGTTCAGCACCTCGTGGTCACGGGCAGCCACCTCGCCGCCGACGAGGACGGTGTCGACTTTCGCCGTCCAGGTCTGGCCCTCGTACGGCGTCCAGCCGCCGACGTAGACCAGGTTGTCGGCTGTGACGGTGTACTCCTCGTTCCGGAGGAGGACAATATCGGCGTCCGTTCCGACCTGGAGCGAGCCCTTCCGGGGGTAGACCCCCGCTTCCTGGGCGGGCCGGGCACAGACCAGTTCGTGGAGGCGGGCCCATCCGATTCTCCCGGCGTGGACCCCTTCGCTGACCATGAACTCGAGCGTCGTCTCGATGCTCGGCAGCCCGGCGTAGGGCTCCCAGATGTCGTCCCACCCCTGCTCCCGATTTTCGCGGTAGGTCGGGAAGTGCTCGCTGGCCACGAGGTCGATGGTGCCGTCCTGGACCGCGTCCCAGAGCCGTTCGACCTCCTCGGGCGACTTCAGGCTCGGATTGACCTTCAGGAACGGCCCCTTCTCGGCGACGTCCTCCTTCGAGAACGCGAGGTAGTGGGGACAAGATTCGAGGGTCACAGGGACGTTGGCCCGGGCTGCGAATCGGCCGCCGACGCGTGCCCCGCTGCCGCTGGAGACGTGGACGACGTGCAGCGGGCAGCCGGCGTACTCCGCGAACCAGCCCATCCGGGAGATGGCGTCGAGTTCCGCTTCCAGGGGGCGCGAATCCATGTACACCTCGGGGTCGTCGCCGTCGATCCGGTCCCGGGCGTGGTCGAGGATGCCCTGGGTCTCGCAGTGGACGCGGACCTTCCCCCCGGCGTCGCCCACCTGGTCCATCAACTCGACGATGGTCCGGTCCTCGGCCAGGTACGGGTCGGCGGTGAACGTCTTGAAGTCCCGCGTCCCCTCCGCGACGATCCCCGACACGTCGAGGTCGGCGTCTTCGACGTTGCCGGCGACGAGTCCGAAGTCGACGTGAGCCCGCTCCTCGCAGGCCGCTCGCTTCTCCCGAAAGGCCTCGGGGGTCGTCACCGGGGTCTGGGTCGGTAGTTCGACGACGGTCGTGACGCCGCCGGCGACGGCACTGGCCGTCTCCGAGGCGAAATCGATGCCCTCGGGGAACAGTTCGTCGTCGTGCATGTGGTTGTGGACGTCGACCATCCCAGGGAGTGCGACCATGCCCTCGGCGTCGATGACGTCGGCCGAATCGACGCCATCCCCGTGAGTCGTGGCGACGTCAGGGCCGACAGCGGTTATCTCGCCGTCTTCGATGGCGATTGCCCCCTCGACCAGCCCGGCCGGTCGGACGATTCGGGCGTTCGTGATGAGTCGGTCCGTCATGGCTCCACACACCGAGGGTGCGAGTAAAACAGTTGGTGAACCTCTCAGATCCTCGATAAACCGTGGACGGTCCGTCGGCACTGACGACACAAAATCTGGCGTTTCGCGGGCTTCTGCCTGCCGTCTGTGGCGGGTCGGGAGATAATTTTTTGTGCAGCCCCTGCCACCTGTGAGACGTGCTACTCAATGCCGGTACGCTCGTCACGATGAACGACGAGCGCGAGGTCAGACAGGAGGTACACGTCGTCGTCGAGGACGGCGAGATAACGGCCATCGAGGACGGCTTCGTCGCCGACGCCGACGTCGACGCACGCGACGAGGTGGTCATCCCGGGGCTGGTCAATGCCCACACCCACATGTACGCCCTCCCGATCCGGGGCGCGCCGCTGTCCGCGGCGCCCGAGAGCTTCTACCAGGCGCTGGTCGACATCTGGTGGGAGGTCGACGAGGCGTTCACGATGGAAGACGCCAGGCTGTCGTCGCTCGGGTCGTGTGCCGAGATGCTCCAGGGCGGCGTGACGACGTTCTGTGACAACTACTCCGGGCCGAACACGCTTCCCGGCGCGCTCGACGCCGTCGCGGAAGGGGTGGCCCAGACCCCCATCCGGGGAATGATCACGTTCGAGACGACCGCCCGCAACTCCGAAGACGAGGCGATGCAGGGTATCGCCGAAAATCGGCGGTTCATCGAGGAGGGCGAGTCCGCCCACGACCGGGTTTCGGGGCACTACTGCCTCCACACGCTGTTTACCAACACCCCGGACGTCGTCGAGGCGTGCGTCGACCGGGCGACGGCCGACGACCGCCCGATCCAGATCCACCTCGAAGAGGGGCTCGTGGACGTCCACAAGTCACTGGAAGACTACGGCAAGCGGCCGGTGCCGGCGCTCGAGGAGATGGGCTTTTTCGACGCCGAAGTCATCGCCGCCCACTGCGTTCACTCGACCGAACGGGAGATAGAGATCCTGGCCGACCACGACGTGAACGTGGCCCACAACCCCTACTCGAACACCAACAACGCCGTCGGCATCGCGAACGTCGAGAAGATGGAGGAGGAAGGACTGACGATCGGCATCGGAGACGACGGCTGGGACCCCGACATGTTCGAGACGATGCGGTCGGCCGTCGGCATCCACAAACTCAAGAAGAACAACCCCAGCGGCTTCGACATGGCCAAAGCTCTGGAGTGGGCTACCATCGGTTCGGCCGAAGTGCTTGGCATGGACGACCAGGTCGGCAGCGTCGAGGAGGGCAAGCGCGGCGACCTCGTCACGCTCGACCTCGGGCCGAACCCCGTCCTGGAGGGGAGTGCGCCGTACTACGTCGTGAGTGCCGCGAGTCGCGGCGACGTGTCCCGCACCATCGTCGACGGTGACGTGGTCTACGAGCGGGGCAGCGGCGTTCAGGGCGTCGCCGACGCAGATCTTCAGGCCGTCGGCGAGGCCAGCGCTGCCCTCTGGGACAGGCTCTGAGTCGCGTCCGGGTCGCGTCGCCAGTTTTGCTGCCAGCACGTCCCGTATTCGGGACTGTTGAATAGCTGACCGTCAGAGAACGTCTTTCAGATTCACGTCCCGCTCACAATTTACAAACTAAGTCCGTTAACTTGTGCCGAGTCGTGTCCGAGATGTCCCGACTCCCGTCGTCCGACCACGGAGAACTCGGGGCGTACACGTTCAGTTTACACTCGGTGTTCCTGACCGGAACGGACCGTCACCCGCGACGACTCACGCGAGAACTCAGGAGTTGGCACCGACGTTACACGGAGTCGTCGCGTCGGGACAGACCACTCGCAGGTAGTCGGTGGCTTTGATGACGTCGTACTCGGCCAGGGTGACGGCCGTCCGGAGGTCGACGCCGCCGGCCTGGCCGTCTCGGGCGAGGCGTCTGAGGCAGTCGCGTTCGCGGTCGGAGAGCTGGTCGACGTGGTGAACAGTCGTGGCTTCCGTAGCTGGCTCTACCCGTTCCACGGTGATGTCGGACTCCATGGTATATGCTTGCATGCCGCGCTGCGAGCGCCGCCGACTTCAACGTATCGACGGTGCGGCGGTGCCACGTCGAATGTGGGGTCGTGGCACATGCCGCAATTCCTGACTGGCCACGCAGGAACGGAGCGAGCGAGGGAGTGTTCGCGTCAATCGTCGTCAGTAGTGGCGTCTGCCACGCCGACCGGCGGCTGTTCCTCGACGAAGAGACCCCGGCCGAGCACGAGGCCCACGAGTTCCTCGGCATCGAGCACCTCCGTCTGGGGATTGCCGTCCTCGGGAGTGCGTTCGACACGGTAGTCGTCGAGCGTTCCCCGGTTGTCCGTCACCTTCTCGAGGACCTCGTAGCGGTCTCCGCTCGCGTCGTGGCGGTAGACGCCGCCGGGTCGGACGCCGATGACGGGCGTCTCCTCCGGCCACGTCCAGCCGAATTCGCGGAGATACTCGTTGTACCGCCAGACGAGCCGGTCGTCCTCCACGTCTTCGCCGTCGAGCGACCCGGCGGCGAGCGCCGCCAGCGACCGGTCCCAGTAGTCGACCACGCAGGCCTTGAGGTCGTCATCGACGGTCCCCTCGACGACCCGTTCCTCGATCGGGTATCCCACCTCGATCGCGACGATGGCTCGCTGGTCGAGCCGCGTCAGGCAGCGCTGGCACTCCACTTCGAAGACCGACATCGAGATGCTGTCCTCGAAGCCGACGTGTGCGATCTCGTTGCCACAGCTGGGACACCACAGGAAGACGATGCCCTCGTCGGCCCGGGAAACCTCCGAGAGGACGGTCAGGTCCTCGAACGCCTTCTCCCCGCCGAGCGACGAACCCTGCTCGCCCCGGTCGGTGGTCTCCTCTGTCGCCGTTCCGGCGAACTGTGCGAGTTCGCGGTCTTTCAGCAACGCCTTGATGACCGAGTCGTGTGAGGAGTGTGATTCTTCGTCCCGGATCTCCTCTATCCGGTCTTTCGTCCAGTCACGAACACGTATCGTGGCCATACCCTACACTCTGTGTTGACAGCCGCTTAATTCCTTCTGCCGGATCCGACCGAGAGTTCGAAAAACCAACCCGTCCCCGGTCCCTGCTCCCAACCACCTCATAAATTACGTATATCTGACTTAAATAGAGAGCAGACAAATATTTGTTCTCTTCCGTCGGAGGAGTACTGATTGCGTCCACTCCTCCCGGTCGTCTTCCATTCGAACCACGTATTCCGGTAGTAACAGCGCTGTACTCGCCCCGACTTGGCCAGAAATTGACCGAGCAGCACCGTTCGTCTGCCTGCCCGAGCGATAGGCTGTGCCGAAGACCGAGTCTTCGAATACGTGGAGCAAACGGCCCAAGTCCGCCCGGAATCACCGTATCGGTCTCGACGGCCGCCAGACTCCGGCCAAAAGTACCCACCCATTTATATAAAAATAGAAGTATATAAGTAAGTAGTATAGGTAGACGAATCAGGCGAGGCCGGGGCGTCGCTGGCCCGGTCAGTCCCGCCCGCCTTTGGCGTGAGAGGACTCGCCGTACTTCAGGACGAAGAACGTGAACACGAGCGAGAGGAAGATTCCCAGGAACGTCACGGCCCCGACGAAGTGGGGCTGGAAGGGGACGCCGAACTCGTGGGGTTCCAGCGGCTGGACGCCGCCGGCAGCTGCAGTGGGATAGTCGGTCCCGACAACGACGACGCCCTTCATGCCCAGGCTCTTGTGGGGCTGGCAGAAGTACTGGTAGACCCCGTCCTCGTCGAAGGTGTGTTCGAAGGTAAAGCCGGACTCGCCGCTGAGTTCCGACTCGAAGTCGCCCTCCTCGTGGACGACGTTGTGTTCGCCGCCCTGGCCCGTCCACTCCCAGGTTACTGTTGCGCCGTTGTCGACGTGGATCGCCGGCGGCGAGAATGCGAAGTTGCCGCCGTTGCCCGAAGCGCCCACCTGGACGGTGGCCTGACCCTGCCCCCGAAAGTCCTGGATGGTGCCGTCGAAGTTGCCTACGTCGTCCAGGTACCCCCCGAGGTCGGGTTCGCCACCGCCACCGCCGGCGCCGCCCGTTTCGTTGCCACCGCCGGTTTGGTTGCCGCCGCCCGTCGCGTTTCCACCACCGCCGGTCCCGTTGGTCTGGGCCCGGACCGGTCCGGTGGCCGCTGTGCTCGCGCCGACTGTCCCACCGGCCGTCCGGAGAAACGTCCGTCTGTCCATAGGTCTCGGTACGGCACGGTCGGGCAAGGCAGCGCTGCAATCACCAGCAAGCGCCCGACCGAAGAAGCCGAACTGGTATCCCGACTGTTCGAACTCACACATCAATTGATATGAGAGTTCGTGCTAGTCCTTTTCACCCTGGATCCCCTATAATTACAACACGGATTCCGACAATGAGTGGTTCCGACGGGAGCATCCTGTATCTCGATCCGGACGAAGACCGGGCGACGCACCTCGGTGACGCACTCAGCGATAGCCTGGGTAAGGCGGCCGTCGACGTCGAGGCCGATCCCACCGAATGGCGGGCTCAGCTCGGCGAACGTCGCTCGTGCGTCGTCGTCGGAAGCGGCGCGAAAACCGGATTTTCTGCCGTCGAGGTCGTCGACCACGTCGTCACGAAGTTCCCGTCGACCGATACGGTTCTCGTGACGGACCCGGATCAGGGAGGCCTCGTCGAGGAGGCCTACGATACGGGCGTCGACGAGGTCGTCCAGTACACGGGAGCAGGCACCGGCTCCGTACTCGTCCACCACGTTTCGAAGTTCGTGGCGACCGGAGACGCGTCGACGCCAACGGCACCGGCCCCGACGCATCTTCGAGAACTGGCCGACGCCACCAACGACGCCATCATCACCATCGACACCCGGAGCGTCGTCCAGTACGCGACGAGCGGCCTGGAAAACGTGCTCGGCTACGAACCGGGAGCGGTCGTCGGGGAGTCGCTTACGACCTTCATGGACGAGTCGATGGCCGAACGCCACCTCCAGGGTATCCAGCGATACCTCGAAACCGGCGAGCAAGCGCTGGACTGGACCGACATCGAGCTCGTGGGCCAGCACCGCGAGGGCCACGCAGTCCCGCTCAGCGTCTCGTTTGCGGAAACCACCGTCGGGCAACAGCGGTACTTCACCGGCATCGTCCGGGACATCACCGACCGACACCGGCGAGAGGAACGGCTCGCGCAGTTGAACGAAGTCGCCCAGGCGCTGACCGGCGTCGAGACCGCCGTCGAGGTGGCCGACGTGGTGGTCGAGTCTGCCAGCGAACTGCTGGAGCTTCCCGCCTCGACCGTTCAGCTGTACGACGAATCGACGGGCCAGCTCGAACCCGTCGCACGAACGCCGCCGGTGACCGACCTCGTCGGCGACGGGCCGCTGTTCGCCGGCGGTCGAACCGTTCCCTGGCGCGTCTACGCGGAGAACGACAGTCGCGTCTTCGACCGGATCGAGACGGCCTCCGAGGTGTCGGCCGACGAAACCCCGCTCGAGAGCGCCATGGTCGTCCCCGTCGGGACTCACGGCGTGTTCGTCACCGGGTCGACGACGCCCGAGGCGTTCGGCCAGTCCGAGGTCACCATCGCGAACATACTGGCCTCGAACGCCCAGGCCGCCCTCGACAGGGTCGGCCGGGAGCAGGAACTGCGGACCCAGAAAGAGCGCCTCGAAGAACGCAACGAGACGCTCGAACGCGTCGAACGACTCAACGGCGTCATCCGCAACATCACTCAGTCGCTGGCGAGAGCGACCACGCGGTCCGAGATCGAATCCGCCGTCTGTGGCGAACTGGCCGGACAGGGCCCCTTTGCGTTCTGCTGGATCGCAGAGCAAGCGACCGTCGCCAGTGACGACATGGAGTCACGGACGGCCGCCGGCGACGGTGACGGATTCCTCGACGCCGTCTCGGCCTCGACCGATGCCGACTCGACCGGCGACCTCGGCCCGACGGAGTTGGCGTTCCGGAACCGTGAGGCGCAGGTCCACAACAGCCTGCACGGTGACCCGCCGCTTGACCCCTGGCGCGTGGCAGCCATCGAGCGGAACTTCCGGTCGTGTCTCTCCGTCCCCATCATCTACGAGGAGAAGTGTTACGGCGTGCTCAGTATCTACGGGACGGAAACCGGCCTGTTCGACGACATGGAGGTGGCCGTGCTCGAAGAACTCGGGGAGATGGTCGGCTACGCTATCAACGCCAGGGAGCGCGAGAAGATGCTGGTGAGCGACGCCGCCGTCGCCCTCGAGTTCGAACTCGACGACCCGGACATTCCCGCGATCCGGTTCGCCCGGGAGACGGGCGGTCGGTTCGAGTTCGACGAACTCGTCCAGGAGACGGACGGACGCTTCCGGGTGTTTTTCACGGTCGCAGGCGTCGACCCGGAGACCATCTACGAGTTCGGGGACCGGGCCACCTCCGTCCGCGACCTCACGTTCATCACCGAACGGGACGACGAGCTGCGGTTCGAGGCGACGATCCGCGAGTCGGGCTTTTTCGGGACGCTGCTATCGTACGGTGCCTATCCGAAAGTCATGGCGACGTCGACTGACGGCGCTCGACTGGAGGTCGAACTTCCCCGGAGCGGTGACGTCCAGTCGTTCATCCAGCTGTTTCTCGACACCTACGAGGGCGCCGAACTGGTCGCCCGCCAGGAACGCGACCGCCCGGTCCAGACCCGCGAGGAGTTCGAGGCCGTCTACAAGGACGTACTCACGATGCGCCAGGAGGAGGTGCTGAAGACCGCCTACGCCAGCGGCTTCTTCGAGTGGCCCCGGGAACACACCGGAGCGGAACTCGCCGAGATGCTGGACGTCTCCCAGCCCACGGTCAACCGCCACATCCGCAACGGCGAGCGAAAACTGTTCGGTCTGGTGTTTGATGACAACCAACCGAACGGAGGTTAACTGTATAACCCCGTTGCCGACCGCTCCCGGTATCAGTCTGTAGGCAGCCGACATGGGGATAGAGACTGTACGTGGACGTGGACCCATGGAAGCACGAAACGGCCCGGCGCGCGTCACCAGTCAGACCGGTGACCGCTCGCTCCTGGTCACGATAGTCGAGACAGTCGCCGCCGCACGGGAGTTGGACCCGGTCGAGATGCCACCACTGTCGTCAGTCGTCGATACAGACGCTCTGGAGCGGCTGTTCGCACAGTCCCCGGACGAAGACGAAAGCCGGGCGACCCTCACATTCGTCTACGCTGAGTGTACGGTCGCAGTCCACGCCGACGGAACCGTCCAGACCGTGCCGGCGGACGCGAGACTGGTCGATGCAATCAGATGAATCCCCCGTGGCAGCCACGCACAGCCGCCGTGACCGCCCCTTCGTCCGTCTCGGAGGACGGCTGATGCCCGACGACGCCACGGAGGTCGCAGAAGCTTCGCTGGAACGCGACGACGAGGGCGACGTCGAGCAGTACGTCTGCGGGAACTGTGGTGACGCCGTCGCTCGCCACGAAAAACACCCTGTCGTTGCACAGTCAGGGGGCGCCAGTGTCGTCCTCTTCTGTGGGTCCGCCTGTCGCAGTACCTGGATCGCCTCGGAGGTCGAAGACGGATGAGTTCCACCGATAGCCGGTACCAGTGTGTGACGATGAACGTCGAGTCCGGTTCGCTCGCTATCATCTCGGACAGGGAGAACCAGGCCGCCTGGCTCCAGTCCTCGGCCTACGTCCCGGTCGAACGGTAGTTCGCTGGCTACCGGCGCTGATCCACTTCTCTCCTCCCCTAGCGAACCTAGATTCGCCAGAGGGGCGACCCGCGTGCCGTCTCCAACGCAATACCGTCAAGGGCGTCCGGAGAGTGGAGACGACATGGAGCGGATCTCGCTGTCGAACGGGACGTTCGAGGGCAACAACAACGCCTACCTCTTCACGGAGGGCGCCGAGACGGTGTTGGTCGACACCGGCGACTGGACGCAGGCCACCCGGGACCAGTTGTCGGCCGGACTCCGTGAATACGGCGTCACCGTTGCCGACGTCGACCGGATGTTTCTCACCCACTGGCACCACGACCACACCGGTCTCGCCGGCCAGATCCAGGCCGAAAGCGGGGCCACCGTCCACGTCCACGCCGCGGACGCTCCCCTGGTCGCCGGCGACGAAGCCGCCTGGAACGCCCTCGAGGAACGCCAGGAGGCAGCCTTCGAGGCGTGGGGCATGCCTGACCCGAAACGCGAGGTACTCCGGGACCGGCTCACGATGCCCGACCTGACCGAGCTGCCGGAGGTAACGCCGTTCGAAGACGGCGACAGCTTCGCCGTCGGCGACCACACCATCGACGTGGTTCACACGTCGGGTCACGCTGCCGGCCTCTCGATGTTCGAAGCCACGATAGACGGCGAACCGGTCGTTCTGTCCGGCGACGCCCTCTTGCCTGTCTACACCCCCAACGTCGGCGGCGCGGACATCCGGGTCGAGGACGCCCTGGCGAAGTACCTCCGGGCGCTCCGGGCCATTTCCGACGCCGACTACGCCGTGGCCTGGCCGGGCCACCGTGACCCCATCGAAGACCCCGCCGGGCGAGCCAAAACCATCGTCGTCCACCACGAGGAACGGGCGTGGCGGGTCCTCGCCGCCGTCCGTGACCACGAGCCGGTCGACACCTGGACGATTAGCGACGCCCTCTTCGGCGACCTGGCGGACATCCACATCCTCCACGGTCCTGGCGAGGCCCACGCCCACCTCGAACACCTGGAAAACGCAGGGGACGTCGTCGAGACGGTGGAGGGCTACCGCCTCGCCGATGGCGTCGAAGAACGGCTGGATGGGACCGAGGGCGAGCGCTGGGACCTGGGCGTCTGAACAGCGATACCCCTACCGCGTCGACACCGCCGTTCCGGAGAGATTGACCCACAGCATGCCCTCGGCCATCTCCTCGTAGTCGAAGCTCGCCCCGACGATTGCGTCGGCTCCTAGCTCGGCCGCCTCGGCCTCGATGTCGCTGATCGCCTCCCGCCGACCCTGTTCGATCTTCTTCTCGTAGGAGCCGCTTCGCCCGCCGACGACGTCCCGGATCCCGGCGGCGATGTCGCTGACGACGTTCGCGCCGATGACCGCCTCGCCGGAGACGACGCCGTGGTAGTCGGTGATTTCGTGGTTCTCGATGCTGTCGGTCGTGGTGATCGTGAGGTCGGCCATACGTGTAGGGAGTGACCTGCCGGACCGATAACGAGAGCGGGTCCGTTCCAAGTGCTGTAGTCCGACACCACCATTTATCGGTTCGGCGGTCGAACCGCGAGGCCTAGTGCGGTTCGACCGGTCACCCGTCCCGGACGTAGCCTCGAAGTTCGTCCATCGATAGTGGTGCGAGTGAGACTCGTTCGCCATCTGCCGTGTAGAACAGACTCGTCGTCACCTCGCGACCGTCGAAGGCCGACGAGACCACGTGATAGTACACGCTGAGTTGCTTGCGGTACTCCGCTTGCGCCCGACGACTTCGGTCGGTCTTGTAGTCGACGATTGCTGCTCGATCCGCGGTGACGTGAACCAGGTCGACGACGCCGGAAACCGTCACGCGTTCGCCGTCGACGTCGAGTGGCAGCCTGGCCGGTTCCTCGACGACGAGGGTTCCGTCGAGTCCGTCGACGAACTGCCTGACCCGACGTTCGTCGGCGTTCGAGGGCGTCACGTCGCCGCCGAGCGCATAGGCCTCAGCAAAGTCGTGGAGTTGCGACCCGAACTGCTTGCCCCGGCCGGCGACTCGTTCGGCGCCTTCGTCGTCATCCTGGTAGACGGAATCGTCCATCAGAGAGTGGGGCGTGTACCCGACCGGGCCGTCGGGCGGGGTGATGAAGAACGGCAGTTGGGTCTGCGTGGTTTCGCGACGGTCGACACTCGCCACGTCTGGCTCGACCGTTTCGACGTCGACCGGCAGGGCCTCCATGAACGTGTTCGGCTCCGTCCCGCCGGCGAAGACCACGTGCTGTTCGGCCCGGGTGACCGCGACGTAGAGCAACCGCCGCTCCTCGTCGTAGTTCTCCGGGAGACACTGTCTGAGGACGTCGTACCGCCAGTTGTCGTAGACGTGGGGACGGTCGTGGACCTCGGCGTACAGTTTCCGTCGGCGAAGTCCGATGGATTCCTCGTACCGGATCACGCTCGAATCCCGGGTTGATGGTGGGAACCGTCCGTCGTTCATGTTCGCCAGGACCACGATCGGATACTCCAGCCCCTTTGCGGCGTGGATCGTCTGGACGGTGACCGACTCGTCGCCGGCACTAGTGTGGACCTGGTGCGTGCTGCCGTTCTCGATGGCCCGTTCGATAAACCGGACCAGGTCGCCCCGGGTGAGCGTGGTCGAATCGTGGACCGACTGGATAGTGTGGAGGATAACGTCTGCGTAGTCGCCGTCGAATCCGTACCGGTCGAAGACGGCACGGGCTATCGATCCGAGCGAGTCCATCGCGTCGAGGTCCTCGCGGAACGCAGTCATGGAATCGGGATAGTCACCGGCCGTGAGGACGTGGTCGATTTCGTCGAACGTGTAGCCCGCCCGCTCTAGCACCGGGGCCCAGCCTCGGTCAGCGTTCGACTCCAGAATGCGGAGCCACGCAAGGAGGAGTTTGGCGGGGTCGGTCCGGAACAGTTCTACGCCGCCGTCGTAGGCCATCGGGAACCCGAATTCCTCCGCGACGCCGAGGAGTTCCCGGCCGAAGTCTCTCGTCCGCGTCAGGACGGCGACGTCGCCGTACTCCGGCGGTCTCGGGTCGCCGTTCTCGTCCTCGACGGCGTAGTCCTCGTTTCCGACGATGCGCTGAATCGTCGTCAGGACCGCCTCGTGTTCGTCCTCGTGCTGGATGGCTTCGATGGCCGTCTCGTCGAACGGTGCGTTCGCTGATAGCGAGGTGACGTCGTCGACGTCGGCCTCGTCCACGTCCTCGGTACTCGTTGCCGGCGTGGTGAGAGCGTGCTCGGAGAAGTCGAGCACCGTCTGGGTCGACCGGTAGTTCTCCTGCAGTTCGATGCGGGTGACGTCGTCCGCCTGGAAGCCGACCCGCTCGGCGTCGCGGTCGAGGTCGACACTGAACGCTTCGAGTCTGTCCTCGAACTCGGTGATGTTGGCGACGTCGGCGTACTGGAACGAGTAGATGCTCTGCTTCCAGTCGCCGACGACGCAGAGATTATCGGTGCCGGACAGCAGGAGGGCGAGCTTGAACTGTATCTCGCTGGTGTCCTGGAACTCGTCGACCATGACGTACTCGTAGGCCACGCTGTCGCGGAGGGCGTGGTCCTCACAGAGCAGGACGTACGCGAATAGCTGGAGGAAGCCGAAGTTCAGGAAATCGCGTTCGAGGGAAAATTCGAGGTACGCGAAGTAGACGTCGTGAACGAACGTCTTGACGTCCTCGCGGTCTTCGTCGAACACCCTTCTCGCGACCGAGTCGTCGAGCCGCTTGGTTCCACGACCGCCTCGCAGGTCGGACTTCGACGGCGCTTCGGGTACGTACGGCTTGTTCCGTCCGTACCGTCCCAGGTCACTCCGGAGCCGTGACTGCTTGCGTCCACCGTTCCGGGGCTCGTTGACCTCGTCGAAAACGTCCTTGAAGGCCTCGTACTCCCCGTCGAGGTGGTCCTCGCCGCCGCGATACCAGCCCTCGGCAGTGGGGAAGATGCCCTTCGCCGCGAGTTGTTTTACTACTCCCAGGAGTTCGAGCGGGTCGTCGATAGCTCGAAACGCGTCTGCAAACTCCGGATTGTCGTCGCGAAACCGTCCCACGAACTCGCGGAATAGTTCACGTTCCACGAGTTCGTCTTCGACGAGCCGGGTCGAACCGGTGATCCGGTCGTCGATGCCCAGGTGCGTCGGTGCGTCGTAACCGTGTTCTTCCAGGAGGTCGTGACAGCGAGCGTGGAACGTCCGGATGGGTGCGTCGGCAAACGCTCGAAGTCCGTACGACGAGTGGTCGACGATGCGCTCTTTCATCTCCGTGGCGGCACTGCGAGTGAACGTCACCAGCAACACGTCCTCGGGCTCGACGTTCTCTTGGTCGACGATGGTGGCGTAGCGGCGAGTGAGTGCGAACGTCTTACCGGTGCCGGCGCCAGCGTCGACGAGGTAGACGCCATCGGTGTTCTCGATCAGTTTCCGTTGCCGGGCGTTCGGCTCCGGCTCAGACATCGCGTTCGCCCTCCAGGAGCAGGTCGCGATGGTCGACGCGACGGTAGTTCGGCTCGCCTCCCGGTCCGTCGACCGGGAAGCGCTCGTCGCCCGACCGGCAGCGGTTGATCTCGTCGATGCACTCGGCCAGGAAGTCCTCGAAGGCGTCGAGGTCCTCGCGGAAGAACGCCCGCTTCCGGACGCCGTTCAGCTCGCGGACCGCCTGGTCACATCCCTTTACCGCATCCACGTCGGCCGTGGCCGCATCGACCGCCTCGGTGAACGCCTCGGCGAACGACGAGTCGCGGAGTTCGGCTCTCCCGGTCGTCTCCGGGAAGGCGAGGTCGGTCACGATATCCCTGTACCGCTCGAAGCCAAGGTCGTCGAAGGTCTCGGCGCAGTCAGCGTACCCGTCGAGAAGGAGCTGGTAAGCCTCTCGTGACTCGACGAAGGCGTCGAAGCTGTGCGGGAAGTAGGTGACCGACGTGATCGCGTCGTCGAGGTCTGCATCGCCGGCGATCACCTCGTCCATCGTCTCCAGGAAGTGGAGGAACGTGAACTCGATACGTGAATCGGGATTCCGGGTGCGGAAGTAACTCAGGTAGAGGGCCGCCTGGAAGTTCGGCGTGTCGTCCGGCGGGTCGATGGCCGCACGCTGGACGACGCTACGTTCGGATTTCTTGTACCCGCTCTTGTAGTCGACGAGGTGGTCGGCGGCGCGAACGAGGTCGATCTTGCCCTTGACGCCGAGGTCGACGTCCTCGAACCACCGCTCGGTGAGCGGCGAGTCGACCGGCTGGTCGAAGTACTCCGCGAACACGTTCGTCCCCCAGCCGGACGACCCGGTGAGGAAGTCGGGGTCCTCCGGCGGCTGGTCGTCGAGAAAGTCGACGATCGTCTCCAGTCCGATGCGGTATTTCCGGCGGCGCAGGGGCTCGTCGGACTCGTGGAAGAACGCGCCGGCCTCCTCGACCATCACGTCGACGACGTCCTCGATTGCAGCCTCGTCGACCACGTCGGGATGGGCGACGTAGAACTCCGCGAAGTCGTGGAACAGGTTCCCCTCGCGGAAGTAGTCCTTGTCGGGAATCTCGAGGAGCCTGCCGAAGAGGTAGTCCCGCGGGCAGTTGACGTAGCTGTTGAGACTCGACTGGCTGATGGCGTCGATCGGAGACGGGTCGACCCCGACCGGTTCTTTCTCGAAGCCCCGCTGGCCGTCGCTCCGTTGGCGGGTGTGGGTCACCGAGTCGAGGTCGCTGAACCGCTCGAAGTCCGCGTCGAGGAGTTCACCGAGGTAGAGGCAGGGCGTCACGGGCTGGCCGCCGGCGGTGTTCTGGACGAGGTAGTACTGTTCGGTCCCGCTCTGGAGGAGCAGCTGAAACTGCCGGACGTTCCGGTCGAACAGCGCCTCGGTGTCGACCCAGGGCCGCTGTGGCGCGGCGTGAGTCCAGCCCTCGTCGAGGCCGAGGTAGAAGACCACAGGTCGGTCGACGTACCCCGAGGACGTCGCGTCAGCCAGCAGGACGCCCTCGTTCTCCCGCTCCACGGGCACCTCGTAGCGCTGGAGGTAGTATGCCAGGTCCGCGACCCGCTGGGGGTCCAGCAGTTCGTCGGACAGCCCGAGTTCCCCGAGTTCGTCGCGGAACGCGGACATCGAGCGGCCGGTGGCTCGTTCGTACTCCGTCAGCGCCTCGTCGAACGTCAGCGAGTCGGCGTCGGCACAGAACCGCCGAATCCACTCCAGGTCCGGGATCGCCACCGCGTCGAGTCGCTTCTCGTCGTGTTCGACGGCAACCTCGACCCCCTGCCGGGCGCAGATCGGTCGGACGTCGGCCACCGTCGTCTCGGAGCCCCGGAACGCCGTCCGGAGGAGTCGGACGAACGCCCGGTGGTCGGGGTCGTCGGCGAAGCCCGGGCCGCCGTAGTACGGCACCCCGGCAGTTTCGAGGGCGGACTCGACGAGCGACGAGTACCGGCTCCCGCTGTCGAGGACGACGGCCACCTCGTCGGCGGTCTCACCATCGACCGTGTCCAGCACGGCGTCGACGACGTCCGCCGAGGAGTCGAAGACGTGGAACGGCGGGTGGTCGAACGCCTCGTCGGTCAGGGGCTCGACGCGGTCGTAGTCCGCGGGGAGTATCGAGCGCTCTAACGCTGTCAGCGGGTCATATCCGACGACGGCGACGGACTGGCTCTCGTCGATGGTGTAGGACGCCAGCTGGCTGGCGGTCGTCTCCAGGTCTGCCATGATCTCGACGACTTCCCGCGTCGTCTCGTCGCAGTACGCGTCGTAGTCGAGGACGGCGTCGCGCCGGCCCTGGTGCTCCCAGCACTGGAGGACGTTCCCGACGGCGTACGAGATGGCCTTCCAGGAGTGGTCGGTCCGAGAGACGACTTCGAGGAAGGCCTGGCGGTCCTCGGCCCGTTCGCGGCGGCCGCTGGCCAGGCGGCGGGGCGTGGTGGCGAAGGTGCCGAAGGTCGGGGTTTCGACCCGGCGGTTGATGGCGTCGGCGAGGGGGTTGTCGGGCACGATGACGACGTCGTGGTCCGCGACGGCGTCGTAGAGTTGCTGGAGGGGTCTGGCGCGACGGATTGGCACGCCAATTGATTGGTAACTATTTGGTTATAAAGTATGGGCAAGGCTATTTTACCAGGAATTTGTCGTCGGAAATTCAAACCCGGGGTGTGAAGCGCGTTCCCGCAGAATTCGGCTACTCTCGGCTACGGAGCTAACGCCTGCATTAGAAGGTCAATCGACCTGGCATTAGTCATCTGCTCTACTGCGAAGAATAGGTCAGTGGGACTGGTGATTGCAACATACTCGTCAGGGAAGAGGAATATAAGAATCGGGAAGCTATCTTCGTCAGTCGCGACAAATACCGCCTCGTCAGAATCGACCATTTCCGTAGCGGGAATCGGTGACAAGACTGCCTCATGAACCTCCTCTCGGACAGTTTCATTGTTGGTGTAGGAACTCTCAAGCTCCCTTTTTCGCTCGTCTTTCACCTCAACACCTGTGGCGGTGATGTTGACTATGCCCTTGTCTATCAGATAATCCTTGAGAGCGTCGAAGCTGGCCCGCCCAACCTCCTCATCCGCCGAGTCTTCCAGTAGATCTCTGATTGGGTAAAGTGGAGCGATAGACCGAACAGCGCCATATATTTCGGCGATGAAGCTTTCTGGTGGGATATTCCCCTCGTTTCCCACCTTCTTCTCTTCCACCTCTTCGGTCAGATGGTAGAGTACCGAGTTCTCGGGAATTGCGAGTGTGAATCGGCGGTCATTCCAGTCAGGGGTGACCGTAAAGCCGTCGCTGGTGGGGTTCACTCCAAGAGTATCCTCTCCGAACCTCAACAGGATGCGGTCGTCTCTTCGTTCGACGGTAATATCCTCAGCCACGCCGCGGTTGAACGTACTCACGAGCCATTGTGAAACTCAAGCAATGATTCCACCTTGACTTATTTAGGCCTTGCCCGGATACGGCTTCAATATACCATCATTGAATGATAGGTGCCCGACCAGAACAGTACCCGTACGTTTATCTTGGCTTGTTATCCAGATAGAAGCACTTCAAGAAGTCCCATTTAGCCATGTCATCTGAATCGCCCTCTGTTCCCACCGAGTTCGTCGCCGAAGCCTTCGAGACGACCGTTAGCGAATCGGAAGAACGTCAGCTCATCGAGACTATCGACGACGCAGTCTCGAACCTCCGCGACCAGATTGAGGACGATACCCTCGAAAGCATTCTCCGGGCCGACGCTGGCTCCTATCAGCTCAAGAGCGGGATGACACAGGACGGCCTTCAGCCCGAGTCCTTTACGCAGGAGGCCGTCATCAATCCACTCCTCGACGCCCTTGACTACGAATACTCTACCGAGGCCGGCGGTCTCTCCGGCGGACAGACACAGGTAGCCGATTACACGGTTTCTCTCCGCGACTACCACGGTATCGACTCGACGCGGCTTCTAATTGAGGCCGAACCCATCAACAAAGACCTCGATAGTCGGAAGCACGGCATCGGACAGGTCCGAGGATGGCTTAGTCAACGTGAGTTCGAATCAGACTTCGGCTTCGCCACGGACGGCCTGCGGTGGGTCTTTGTCCGCTACGACCCCGATTCCTACACTCTGAATATTATCGAGGAAGTGGACCTCCAGCCCGTCTTCCTCGCCCTTTTCCAGAATCAGGTCGGCAAGCGTGATGACTTGACGGACGCTATCTTCGACGCCGACCGAGACCGAGTCACTCGGCTCATTCGCACATTCGAATTCGAGAACTTCACGTCAATCGCCGGGGACGCCCGCCAGGTCATCAAGCAGAAGAAAGAGGAGATAACGGATGACTTCTATGACGATTACATCCGATACGTCTTCGGTATAGTCAGTGAGGACGAGGAAACCGCCCGTTCCCTCGTAGGCGACGGCGTCGTCGTTCCCGACGGAGCAACCGAGGACGATGCCCGGCTCTTCGCGGTCGAATTGATGAACCGGCTCGTATTCATTAAGTTCCTCGAAGACAAGACTCTCGTTCAGCCCGACCTCCTCCAGACCCTCAAGGATACCTACGAGAACGGGTTCTACACGGGGTCCTTCTACGAGGAGTTCTGTCAGTCACTCTTCTACGATGTGATGAACAACAAGCCGGACGACCGTCCGGCACAGGTACAAAATATCGACCTGTTCCAGAACATCCCATACCTCAACGGTGGTCTCTTCCGACCCACCATCGACGGGGAAGAGTTCGAAGAGGAGGACTTCGACGTTCGGAACTCGGTGCTATTCTCCATAATTGACCTGCTGGAGAGATACAGTTTCTCTGCGACGGGCGCTCCCACCGACCTCGACCCGAGCATCCTCGGGAACGTCTTCGAGAAGACAATCAACTACATCACGAGCGACAATGCGGACACCAACAAAGAACTTGGAGCATATTACACGCCGAGCGAGATTACCCGGTTCTGCGCCGAGGAGACCGTCCGCCCTGCGCTGTTAGACCGCTTCCAGACCGTTCTCGTCGAAGAGTGCGACTGGCCGGAACACGAAGCAAACCGGTTTGACTCTGTCTACGAACTCATCGATGGTCTTCCTGGCCACTGGAGTACCGTAAGCGCCCTTCTCGCCGAAGTAGACGAGTTCCGAGTTGTTGACCCAGCCTGTGGCAGCGGGCACTTCCTCACGTCGGTCCTCGAAGAAATCGTCAACATTCGAAAGTCTCTCTACGAGCAAAATGAGTCCTATCCCGACGAGTACCGCCTAAAGAAGACGACTGTCCTCAATAACATCTATGGGGTTGACCTGATGGGGCCCGCAGTCGAGATCGCGAAACTCCGATGCTGGCTCTCGGTCATCTCCGAACTCGAAACCGAGAACGTAGACGACCTCGCCGAAGACGACGCCCTCGCGCTCCCCAATATCGCCTTCAATCTGCGGGAAGGAAACAGTCTCATCGGGTACACAGGATTCCCAGAAACAAACGGGGACGACCAGTATCGGCTCGGGAGTTTCAGTGAAGACAGCGTTCGCAACCGCTATCAGGACATTATTGACGAAATCGAGAAACATGAACAGGCCGTCGACAGCGATGCCGCCGAGAAGCACCGCCGTCGCGCCTTCGAAAAGCTACAGACCGCCCGGGAGGAACTGATTGACGATATTCACTGGGACTTCGTTGAGGCAGGGATTGACGATATTACTCCTGAGCAGGTGGCCCGTATGGAGCCCTTTAATTGGGTCCTTGAATTCGCGGAGGTGTACGCTGACGGTGGGTTTGACGTAATAGTCGGTAATCCGCCTTGGGAGCGTATCAAACCGAACCGAGATGATTTCTTCTCCCGCTACGATCCCGACTTTCGGACTCTCTCAACCAATCAGAAGGATGAACGGGTAGATGCGATTTTGGAAGACGAACACATCCGCAAGGAGTGGGAGGAGTATCAGCGCGAGATAGAGATACAGGCCAAGTACTTCAATCAGGGTGACGCATTTACTATGCAACGGTCGAAGGTGGCAGGGCGTACTCAAGCCTCTGAGAACGATCTTTCTTCGCTATTCTTTGAACGCGTCTTCGAGATTGCAAGAGAAGATGGATATGTCTCTCAAGTGTTACCTGGACGCATCTTCCACGGCGCTCCGACGAAGACGTTGAGAGAGCATCTTCTTGACAAAACATCTGTCTCTTCACTAATCAGCTTTGAGAACCATGGAATTTTTGATAATATAGATAACCGATACAACTTCGGTGTTGTGACATTTGAAAATAATGGCCAGACAGAGACACTTCGAGGAATCTTCGAACACAAGGACTTAGAAGTTCTTCAGAAACCTGATGAGACGCTGGTAGATATTCCAAGGGACGTGTTAACCAAGTTTGCCCCATCTTCGCTTCTATTCCCGAGGATACAGGGGCCAGAAGACCTAGGCGTACTACGTAACGCAGTCGGGTACCCTGCTGTTGCAGACGATGATAGAAATTGGTACGCACATCCAACCCGACCACTTGGAAAATCGTCTGATAGTGAGCGGTTCTTTGACTCTCCCGAGGGATGTGATTATCCAATTCTAACCGGTAGAAACTTCTACAACTTCTGTTATGACCCGACGTTCTACGAAGGGTTAGAGCCTCCATTCCAATGGAGTGTAGATGAGGATGAAGACCCGGAACATAGCGCCAAGCAACGGATCCGGGAAAAGAAGATGAACTCCCTCAAGAAGAGTCTGTTTCAGGCCTTCAACGGTTCTGGCTCAATGAAGAGCTTTGTAAACGACCTACTTGAAGAGGAACGTGGACAACCTCTGTCTTCAAAGGATGTACTCTTGCCGTCGACAGTATACCGAATCGGCTTTCGTAGAGTTGCCAGAGGGACAGACGAACGAACAATGATTTCGGCCGTAGTTCCTGTGGGCCCAGTCTGTGACTATAGTTTCTAAGTAATCGACCCATTCAGGATTGCTCCGAAAGAATCAGACCTATCCGAGTACCCTCTTCACGGGGTATACGAGCCCGTCTTTAGTGACCGAGAACTGTTCGTTGCATTAGGATTATTTAACAGTATTCCGTTCGATTTCCTTATCCGCAGGAAGGTAGACAACAGTATTCCGATCTATAGTTTCAAAGAGACTCAGGTTCCCGATCTGTCCAACGGTGACGAATGGTTCGACTATATCTGGACACGAGCCGCGCGACTCAACTGCTATGGGGAGGGCTTCAAGGAGATGCGTAAAAGACTGGGTGGAATTGATCCGGCGACCGAGATGGACGAACGCCGAGAGGTACAAGCCGAAATCGACGCCGCCGCATTCCATGCCTACGGTCTTGACCGCGACCAGACCGCCTTCGTGTTGGATGACTTCCATCGCGTCCAGAACCCTCGTTTGATGGACGAAGCTTACTTCAAGATGGTACTGGAGAAGTTTGACAACCTCGCGGACTAACGTTCTCAACCTCCCTTCCGGTGAAACAGGTTTTACTGACGTTCGCTAGGGACCACGGTATGACTAAATCTGGCCCTGCAGGATGGAGGAAAAGTAGTGTTCCATCTTGATTTGGCTCCACGTGTTGGTATCGTAGTTCGATGTACGGTCCGCCCGCCGGCATCCGTCGCAATGAGACCGGTTCCATTCATCCTTGTTCGCGGCGCGATGGGTTGGGGCAGATTTGAACTGCCGACTTCCTCCGTGTGAAGGAGGTATCATAACCGGACTAGATCACCAACCCGCTCACCTGCCGCTTTCCGCCGGCTGGACTTAAGAATTACCTTCGGACCCGCCCCGCTGGCGGGCAAACGGCCCGCCCTAGCTACTCCGCTGTTCCCGGTAGCTCGCCAGCTTGCCCCGGGCGTCGGCGATGGCCTCCTTGGCGTCGCCCTCGGCCTTGGCCTGGAGTTCCTTCAGGTCCGCCCGCAGCTCGTCCAGCCGGCTCGGCTCGGGCTCTTCTTCCCCGCCGACCATGCTCTCGAAGCGCTCCTGGAGGGGCTCGAGTTCCTCCTTGATGCCCTTCGTCGTCGTTTCGCCCGCTCGCTTCAGGTAGTACCGCGCATCTTCGAAGTGCTTGTTCATACGTATATGGAGGGCGAGCAACGAGAAAGGCCTTGTGGCGCGTCCCGCTCGCCGGGAGTCTCGGCGGTCAGAGGCCGACTGTTGCGGGTCACAATCGGGATTATGCGGCGTATAGTCATCCCGAAAGCTTACCACGTATTGGCATGGCACTTCGCGAGACCTGGGCAACGCGCATCGGGTTCATCCTGGCCGCCATCGGCAGCGCCGTCGGCCTGGGGAACATCTGGCGGTTTCCCTTCCTGACGGCGGAATCGGGCGGCGCCGCGTTCGTCGTGGCGTACCTCCTGCTGGTCGTGTTCATCGGCCTGCCGGTGATGCTCGTCGAGTTCGTCATCGGCCGGGAGTCCAAGGAGAACGTCGTCGACGCCTTCCCCGAGATCGGGGAGTCGAGCTGGCAGTTCATCGGCGTCATCGGCGCCTTCGCCGGGTTCGTCATCCTGTCGTACTACAGCGTCGTCGGCGGGTGGGTCATCCAGTACATCATCGCCAGCCTGACCGGCGGCTACGCCGGCGGGGCTGGGACGTTCTTCGACCAGGCCGCGACCGGCATGAATGCCGTCGCGTTCGACTTCGCGTTCATGGTCATCGTCGCCGCCATCGTCGAGCTGGGCGTCCGGGAGGGCCTCGAACGGGCGGCGAAGGTGATGATCCCCAGCGTCGCCATCCTGCTGGTCATTCTCGCGGTGTACGCCGCCACGCTGTCCGGCGCCGGCGCAGGCTACGACTACTACCTCTCACCGGACCTGAGTTCCCTCTTTGGCAACGTCGTTAGCCTCCTGCCGGCCGCTGCCGGCCAGGCATTCTTCACGCTCTCGCTGGGGATGGGGATTATGATCACCTACGCCTCGTACCTGGGGGAGGACCGCAGCCTGCTCAACGACAGCCTGATCATCGTCGTCGCCAACACGGCCATCTCGATCCTCGCCGGCCTGGTCGTCTTTCCCGTGCTGTTCAGCCAGGGCGTCTCGCCCGGCACCGGCGGCGTCAGTACGACGTTCGAGGGCCTGGCCGGGGCGTTCAGCCAGCTTCCCGCCGGGGGGATCGTCGGCGCCGTGTTCTTCTTCATGCTGTTCCTCGCGGCGCTGACCAGCGCGTTCAGCATCCTCGAGGTCATCGTCGCGTTCGCCATCGACGCGTTCGACATCGACCGCCTGCCGGCGACCATCGGCGCGGCGTCCGTCATCTTCGTCATCGGCATCCCGACGGCGATGAACCTCTCGTATCTCACGCTGTACGACGCAGTCGCCAACCAGATCCTGCTCCTCGGTGGCGGCCTCCTGCTCGCCATCTTCGCCGGCTGGGCGTACGCCGGCGGCGCAGTGCGCGAATTTCGCAAGGGGCTGGACGGTCGGGACGCCATCGCGACCCTCTGGATCTGGGTCGTCCGGATTCCCGTCGTCGCCGTCCTGGCGTACGTCCTCGCCCAGGGCATCCTCGACGTCGTCGAAACCGTCCAGACGACGTTCTAGGGATCGCCTTCCCCACAACTGGTAAGAGCCGTCCGGTGGAAGGCCGGCCCATGTTCCGCCGGATATCGGTCCCCACACCGTTCCAGGTCGGCCCCGTCAACGCCTACGTCGCCGGCCGGACGCTCGTCGACCCCGGTCCCGAGAGCGAGGAAGCCTGGAGCGCGCTGGTCGAAGGGCTGGAAGACGCCGACCTGACGCCGGGCGACGTCGAACGCGTCCTGATCACCCATCCCCATCCCGACCACTTCGGCCTCGCACACCGGTTCCAGGAAGAGTCGGGTGCCGACGTCGTCGCCAGCCCGATGACCGCCCGCATCCTCTCTGACTTCCCCGCCTGGCTGGACTACCAGCAGGAGTATTTCACCCCCTTTCTGGAACGCTGTGGCCTCTCTGCCGAGTCGGCCGAGACGGTGACTGAACTCCCCGAAGCGTTCCTCCACTACGCGGCCAGCGTCGACGTCGACCGCGAAATCGGGGCCGGTGACGTCGTCGGGGTCGACGGCGTCGACCTCGCCGTCGACGAGGTGCGAGGACACGCAGAGAGCGAACTCCTCTTTGCCTACGAGGTCGGGAGCCAGCGCCGGGCCATCGTCGGCGACCACGTCCTGCCGGAGATCACGCCCAATCCGCTCCTCCAGCCGCCACACGACGACCTCGACGGGGAGCGGCCTCGCGTCCTGCCGTCGTTCAATCGCTCGCTCGACCGGCTGGCAGACGAGCCCTTCGACCGGTTCCTGCCGGGACATCGCGAGCTGATCGACGACCCGCCGGGGCGCATCCGTGAGATCCGCGAGGCACACGAGGAGCGAACAGACAACGTCGCCGCCCTCGTCGACGGCCCGACGACGCCCGTCGAGGTGATGAACGGGCTGTTCGGGGACTTGCCCGTCACAGAGACGTTCTCGGGGATGAGCGAGGCCGTCGGTCACCTGGACGTCCTCGAAGAACGCGACCGGGTTCGGCGGGAGGAACGCGGCGGCGTGTTCGTCTACGAGCCGACGAGCTGACGGGTCGGTTCAGTAGGTCGGGCTCTCTTCCGGGACGCCCTCGCGCTGATTGACCAGCCGCGCCATCGTAAACAGCAGGTCCGACAGCCGATTGAGGTAGACCAGGGCGTGTTCGTTTATCGACTCGGCCTCCGCGAAGGCGACGGCGCGGCGTTCGGCCCGCCGGCAGACGGCCCTGGCGTGGTGGAGGCGCTTGCCGGGCTCGCTACCGCTGGGGAGTACGAATCGGTCCAGCGGCTCCAGGTCCTCGTCGAGTGCGTCGATCCAGTCTTCGAGTTCCTCGTGGTCGGATTCGGTTATGACGGGGTCGTCCTCGTCGGGGTCGGGGTTGGCGAAGTCCGCCTGGACGACGTGCAGGTGGTTCTGTATCTCCCGGAGGCGGTCGTCGACGTCGTCGTAGCCCGTCGGCCGGGCAGCACCGACCAGCGCATTCAGTTCGTCGACGGTGCCGTAGGCCTCGATCCGCGGGCTGGCCTTCGAAACCCGGTCCATCGTCCGGAGGTCGGTCTTCCCTTCGTCGCCGCGGCCGGTGTAGATGTCCATGGGCTAGCTCCGGCACGCCCGGCCTTATACTCCCGTCCCACAGTTTTGATTCTCGCCCGGTGAGAGTGACGGCCACCGGTATACGTCCGGTCGGCGTCGGTCCACACGATTCCGGAGGACTCATGCAGGACGACGCAGACACACCAACTGTGACCGACGCAGAGACGTTATCGACGCCGATCGAGGCCCACGTCGTCGAGTACGACGACCGGCCCGACGAGTGTACGATCCATCCGGCCTGGTCGCCCGGCTGTGACTGGACGACCACCTGGATCAGCGCCCAGGCCGGGTCGTTCGTCGCCCTCGAAGACTGGCGATGACTCGACCGCGCCGGTTTGCTCTCGCCCGACGGTACGGTCCGGTAGGTCCTCGCATCCTTTCGCGTCGACGGCCGAGTGCAGACGGCGTGACGCCTGTTTCACGCACGTCAGGGTCGCCTTCACCGACTCTCGAAGGTGTGCTTCGCTCCGAACGGTCGCCGGTCAGTCGAGTGGCAGTGGCGACACGAAATATTCACTTGCCGGGAGCGAGAACCCCTCCCCATGAGCCTCGAACTGGAGCACGACTGTCCCGTGTGCAGCGGACCACAGACGTTCTATCGGGCCGCCAGCACGGAGATGCACCTCGGCGAGAAGGTGAAGTGGCACTGCCTGGAGTGCAACTACGGCTTCGTTCGCATCGACAATACGGTCGACACGAGCGCCGTCTGAGGGACCCATGACCGCCTCGATCGCCGTCCTGGTCGTAGACGAGGACCCGGACGTCCTCGACGTGACCGCCGCGTTCTTAGAGCGGGCCGACGACAGCCTGTCGGTCACGACCGAGCGCCAGGCTGCAGAGGCCCTGGACCGGTTCGAGACGGCCTCCTTCGACGCCGTCGTCAGCGACTACCGGATGCCCGGCATGGACGGACTGGAGTTCTTCGAGGCGATTCGCCAGCGCGACCCCGACGTCCCCTTCTTCCTCCTGACAGCCGACGTCGAGGACGACACCGCCGAGGCTGCCGAGGCAGCGGGGGTCACCGGCTTCGTCACCAAGGACGTCGGCACCGAGCACTACGACGACCTCGCCGCCCGGATCGTCGCGGCCGTCGAGGACTGACTCAGTCGTCGGTCCCCTCGGCGTCCGCGTCTTCGCCGTGGGTCCTGACCGTCAACACCGGGACCGGCGAGGCACGAACCACCTTTTCGGTGACGCTGCCCAGCAAGAGCCTGTCCAGTCCGCTCCGGCCGTGGGTGCCCATCACGACGAGGTCGACGTCCGCGTCGTCGACGTACTCGAGGATGTCCGAGACCGGCATCCCGACCCGAACGTACCCGTCGACCGCCTTCACCTCGGCGGCCTCGGCCACCGAACGGGCCCGGTCGACGACCCGCTGGCCGTAGTCCTCGAGGTACGAGAGTACGTCCACCGGCGCGTCGGATACCGCCGCGGTCGAATCGACCACGTAGAGGACGTGAACGGCGGCATCGTGGACCGCCGCCAGGTCGGCCGCCTCCCGGACGGCCGCCATCGACGCGTCGCTGCCGTCGACCGGGACGAGTATCGTCTCGTACATACGGGAACGTTCGGCCGCCAGCTTCTCAAGGATGGGGGTCGGTTCCCGACCGGTGAATACGCACCGGCGTGGCTACCGGAATCGGTTCCAGGACGCGTTTACTCCAGTAGCGCCTGCCAGGAGAGCCGCGGTTCGCGGGCCGCCTGGACCTGGTCGATCCGCCTGGCCGATGTGCGTTCCGGTGCCGCTTCGAGGGTTTCGTCGTCCTCGGCGGCGACGGCGTTGAAGGCGTCTGCGAGTCGGTCGAGCGACCGCCGGTTCTCGACCTCCGTCGGTTCGGTCATCAGCGCCTCGTCGACGATTTCGGGCCACTTCGTCGTCGGCGGGTGGACCCCGTAATCGAGCATTCGCTTTGCCACGTCGGCGGCGTCCTGGTCGCCGGCGCTGGCGACGAACTCGTGGTGGAACGGGCCGAACGGGACCTCGTAGTCGATCTGCGAGGCGAGGTAGTTGGCGTTGAGGACGGCCTTGGCGCTGACGTCTTCGAGGCCCGGGTCGCCCAGCCTGGCGATGTAGGCGTAGGCCTTCACGAGGACGAGCCAGTTGCCCTGGAAGCCGTGGACCTTGCCGATCGAGTGCTCGGGCTCGAACAGTTCGTACCCGCCACCGGCCTTCCGGACCCGGGGTGCCGGCAGGAACGGTTCGAGGTCCTCGACGACGCCGATGGGACCGGCCCCGGGGCCACCGCCGCCGTGGGGCGTCGCGAACGTCTTGTGGACGTTGTAGTGCATCACGTCGAAACCCATGTCGCCGGGCCTGGCTCTCCCGAGGAGGGCGTTCAGGTTCGCCCCGTCGTAGTAGAGCAGGCCACCGGCGTCGTGGACGATTTCGGCGGCGGCCTCGATGTCTCGCTCGAAGAGACCCAGGGTATTGGGATTCGTCAGCATCAGCGCTGCCGTCTCGTCGCCGACCGCCGCCTCCAGCGCGTCGAGGTCGAGCCGCCCGTCCTCGGCGGAGGGGAGTTCGACCACGTCGAAGCCGGCCATCGCCGCGCTGGCGAAATTGGTTCCGTGGGCGCTGTCGGGAACGACGATTTCGCTCCGGTCTTCGCCGTTGTGTTCGTGGTAGGCCCGGGCCACGAGAACGCCGGCGAATTCCCCGGCCGCACCGGCCGGCGGCTGGAGCGAGACGGCGTCCATCCCGCCGATGCGGCCGAGGTAGTCTTCGAGGTCGGCCAGCAGTTCGAGCGTTCCCTGGACGGTCTCGTCGGGCCGGTCGGGGTGAACGCTGGCGGACGGTCGAGCCGCGAGGTCCTCGGTGAACTTCGGGTTGTACTTCATCGTACACGAGCCGAGGGGGAAGGGGCCGCTCTCGACGCCGTAGTTCATCTGGGAGAGCCGGGTGAAGTGACGGGCGAGTTCCGGCTCGGAGAGGTTTGGAACGTCCAGCGAGTCCCTGGTAAGGTCCTCGGGCAGTCCGGCATCGGCGGCGTCCACGGTGACGCTTCCACCATCTTTCTCCGCGAGGAGTGGTTCGTACCGGTCGCCGTTCTCGGTCCAGCGGGCCTGGTCGTGCTCCATCTCAGGCCACCTCCTCCAGGGCCAGGACCAGTCCGTCGACGGCGTGTTCGTTCGTCTCGGTGACGCAAATCTGAATCTCGTGCTCGCCGACGACGTGGACGGCGTACCCCCGCTCCCTGAGGTCGGCGGCGACGGCGGCTGCTGGTTGGTCGGTGTGGGCGACGAACTCGCGGAAGTGATGGCGGTCGTGGACCGGTGCCTGGATTCCCGAGATGGCGTCGACGCGCTCTGCGACGTCCCTCGTTCGGGTCACGCAGTCCGTCGCCAGGTCCCGGAGGCCCTCGCCGCCGAGGAGTCCGGCGTGGATGGCCGCCCGTAGCGCCACCCAGGCCTGGTTCGTGCAGATGTTCGACGTGGCTCGCTCCCGCCGGATGTGCTGTTCTCTGGTCTGGAGGGTGAGCGTGAAGGCTCGCCGGCCCGTGCTGTCCTCACTCGCACCCACCAGCCGGCCGGGGACCTGCCGGAGGTAGTCCTCCGTCGTGGCGAAGAGACCGAGTCCCATGCCGTAGGCCGCTCCCAGGCCGAGCGAGGCTGCGTCCCCGACGACGACGTCCGCCCCCGCATCTGCTGGGGGTTCGAGGAGCCCAAGCGCGATTGGGTCGGTGCCGACGCAGTAGAGGGCGTCGTGGTCGTCGGCGACCTCGCCCACGGCGTCCAGGTTCTCCTCGATGGAGCCCCTGACCGTGGGCGTCTCGACGTGGACCATCGCCACGTCGTCGGCCATCGTCTCACGGAGGCCATCCAGGTCGACGTTGCCGTCGGCCGTCGGGTACGTGTCGACGACCAGGTCGGCGCCTGCGGCGTAGTTTTCGAGGACGGAGCGCGTTTCCTCCCGCAACAGGTCGGAGACGAGGACGCGGTCGCCGGAGACCGACCGAACTCGGGCGGCCAGGGTGGCCGCCTCACCGAGCGCCGTGGCGGCGTCGTAGATGGAGCAGTTGGCGACTTCGAGGCCCGTCAACTCGACGAGGAGGGACTGGTACTCGAAGAGGGCCTGGAGGAATCCCTGGGCGATTTCGGGCTGGTACTGCGTGTAGGAGGTGAGAAACTCCTGGCGGTCGGCCAGGTGGTCGACGAGCGACGGGACGTAGTGTTCGTAGTGGCCCCGACCCAGGAACTCGACGAGGTCGGCGTTCCGGTCGAGGGTTCGTCCGACTTCGCGCCGGACGGCCTGCTCGCTCCGGGCCGGGATGTCGAAGGTGTCGTCGAACCCGACCGACTCGGGGACGTCGAAGAGGTCGGATTCGGCGTCGACGCCGACCGCGTCGAGCATGGCCTCGGTCTCGCCGGGGGTGTGGGGAGCGTAGGGGCTTCCGGGCTCGTTCTGGCTCATCGTTCGTGATGAACGTCCCTTGGTTCACCCCCTACGCAATCCTTTCGGATCGGGTGTGTGGATTGGTCGATTTTGCGGAGGTGAATTCGAGGCTGCAACCGTGACGACGATGAACGTTCTCACCTCGTTGGATTACGGCCCTGCTCGCGGTTCACCCCGTGTACCGCTCGCTTGTCGAGACTCTCCCTTCGTCTGCTCACGGGCGGCGAGGCCGCCCGTTCACGCAGACCGAGGTACTCGAAAATCGGAGATTTTCTGCATGACGAGACGGCGAAGCCGTCTCGAACCACCTCACTTCGTTCGACCTCGCGCCGTTCGCGTGGTAAGCAGGGACCTCCAGTCCCGCTCAAGTCGCGTCTCGCTATCTGGTGGCCACAGCGCAGGCGCTATCTGACGGAGCGGAGCGAGCCGTGAGCCTGCGGGCAGAATGATTCCGTAGCGATGGGGTAAGTTCCTTCGTGGGAAACAATAAAACCGCTCAATCGGGTGTCATCACAACTATCGGCACCTGTCTTGCCCTCGTGCGAAAAAATTGGCGGAGTGAATGCGGTTCTCGACCGAAACACCTAGCAGCCGTTCGTGACCTCGAAGTAGCCCTCGGAGGTTTCCGTCAGCGTGGACTCGTAGGAGCCGTAGACCCCGAGGTAGTCGTCGGAGCCGACGGCGTAATAGTAGTAGTCGCCCCAGGCTGAGTAGGCCCGACCGGCGGCCTCGTGGTTGGCGTTGGTGTCAGTCCCACAGTACAGGTCCGGGTCGTCCCCGCCACCGCCGCCATTGTCGCCGCTGACAGCGTTGGCAGCGTCGACGCGACCGGCGCCCTGTTCGTCTTCGGAGAGGCCGATGTCGACTGCGGTGTCCTTCAGTCGCTGGCGGAGTTCGCTGTTCGAGAGGCCCGGATTGGCGGCCTTCGCCAGTGCGGCGACGCCCGCTGCGACCGGCGAAGCCATCGACGTGCCCGAGGCGTCCTGGTAGTCGTCCGTCGGATACGTCGAGTGGACGTTCACGCCGGGCGCAGCGAGTTCGATCTCCGGACCGTAGTTCGAGAAGTACGCCAGGTCTTCGTTCGGGTCGATGGCCGAGATGGCCATGCACTCGTCGTACGCCGCCGGATAGGAGACGCTCGACGAGCCGTCGTTACCCGCCGCGCAGATGGTGAGGACACCCTGGTTGTCGGCGTACGAGACGGCGTTTTTCATCGTGTACGTGTAGCCACCCCCGCCGAGCGACATGTTGATCAGGTCGACGCCCTGGTCGGCCGCCCACTGGACGGCGTCGGCGATGTCAGAGAGCGACCCACGGCCGGAGCCGCCGAGGGCCCGGGCGTTGATGAGCCGGGTGTTACTGATGCCGGCGACGCCGATGTCGTTGTCAGTCGTCGCCGAAGCACACCCGGAGACGTGGGTCGCGTGGTTGCCGGTAGTCCGCGTCGGGTCGCTGTCGTCGTCGACGAAGTCGTGGCCCTTGTCCGACCCGTACTGGGCCGAGAGGTCCGGATGCGTGTACTGGACCCCGGTGTCGATGACGGCGAGCGAGACGTCCTCGCTGCCGAACGTCGTGTCCCAGGCGTCGTCGGCATTGACCTGTTGCGGTGCGTACTGGCTGCCGAATCGCGGGTCGTTCGGCGCCACCTGCGTCTCGAAGGTGACGTTCTTCTCGACGTAATCGACGCCGGGACGGTTTGCCAGCGCCGACCGCACCGCCTCGACGGCCTGCTGGTTCACCTGGTCCGGCAGTTCCAGGGCAACGTAGCCCAGCGTGTCGTTGCGGTGGACGACGGACGCCCCGGACATCGTGGCCGACTCGACCGTCGACGCCAGGTCGGTCGTCCGCATGCTCGGTGCACCACCGACTAGTATCTCGTTCGGTTTGGCTCCCGGATTGCGACCCGGCGTGGCGGTCGCGACGCCACCCACGCCGAGGGCCCCGAGTGCCGCAATTCCTTTGAGTACGGTTCGCCGTTCACAGCGGTCTCTGTTGGGAGACATGCATCTTCATACCAAAGTCGAGACTAAATAAATCTTTGCAGCTATTAGATTAAATTAAATATCTGTGGTCGGCTGTTTACTGGCAAGTACCTGGCCTCGAATACGCACAGAAACCGGCCGAATGCGTAGCCACTATTCAGGAGAACCACGTATCAGAATGGTCGGTGGCCGGGACGGCTGGCAACCGGTCGACGAGTGCCAGCTATTCGATCTGCTCGCGGTACTCCTCGGCGGAGAGCAGTTCACCGAACTCGCTCTCGTCGGCCGGGTCGACGGCGATCATCCAGCCGTCGCCGTAGGAGTCCTCGTTGACCAGTTCGGGCTCCTCGACGAGGGCGTCGTTGGTCTCGACGACGGTCCCCGAGATGGGGGCGTAGATGTCCGAGACGGCCTTGATGGACTCGACGACGCCGAAGTCGGCGTCGGCCTCGACCTGGTCGCCCTCGTCGGGGAGTTCGACGAAGACGACGTCGCCGAGTTCGTCCTGGGCGAAGTCGCTGATGCCGACTCTGACTCTGCCGTCGTCCTCTCGACGGGCCCACTCGTGCGATTCCAGGTAGCGCAGGTCGTCGGGAACCTCGAAGCTCATGACAGGAACCCCGGCGTGGTGGTACGTGCCTTTTTCGGGTCGCCGCGAACGACGACGCGAACTCGCCGGTCTGGCTCCGCCCAGTCGGCGGGGACGTACCCCAGGGCTATCGGCTCGCCCAGCGTCGGACTCATCGTCCCGCTGGTGACGTGGCCCAGGTGGTCACCGTCGGGCGACGTGACCTCGTAGCCGTGGCGGGGCACTCCCCGGTCGGTCAGGACGATGCCGGTCAGCTTCTCCTCCGGTCCCTCCGCCTCGACCCGCTCCAGGGCGTCGCGGCCGACGAACTCGGTGTCGAGCTTGACGCAGAAGCCGATGCCGGCCTCGTAGGGATTCCGGGGCTCCTCTTCGGGGTCGAAGTCCTGACCCGAGAGCAGGAATCCCGCTTCGAGGCGGAGGGTGTCCCTGGCCCCCAACCCGCAGGGCTGGCAGTCGAGAGCCGCCCAGACGGTGCGAATCTCGTCCCAGGGGCAGAGGATTTCGTAGCCCGCCTCGCCGGTGTAGCCCGTCCGGGCCACGAGACAGTCCACGTCGGCGACGGCCCCCGCCGCCACGTCGAACCGCGAGAGATCGTCCAGGTCGACGTCCGTGGCCGCACCGAGCAGGTCGGGGGAATCGGGGCCCTGGACGGCGATCATCCCGTAGTCCTCGGTCCGGTTTTCTATCTCGGCGTCGAGCCCCCACTCGTTGCGATGGGTGACCCACCGGTCGTACGTCTCGGCGTCGTGGCCGGCGTTGGGGATGAAGAGAATGTCGGCGGGCTCGGAATCCGGGAGGCGGTAGAGGACGGTGTCGTCGAGCATCACCCCCTCCTCGTTCGTGATAGCCGAGTACTGGGCTTCTCCAGGGTCGAGGGCCGCCACGTCGTTGGTCGTCAGTCGGTTGCACAGCGCCACTGCGTCGGGGCCCGAGACGGTGATTTCCCCCATGTGGGAGACGTCGAATTTGCCGACGGCCTCGCGGACGGCGGCGTGTTCGTCCCGGATAGAGTCGAATTCGACCGGCATCTCCCAGCCTCCGAAGTCGGTGAGTTTGGCGTCTCGCTCGGCGTGGACGGCTCCAAGGGGCGGCCTTCGTAGACTCATGTCTGTTCCCGTCGGCGCCAGCGGCCTAATGGTTTGGCCCCTATGGGTTCTTTTCTGGAAATTCGTTGGATCTCGTGTTGGTGGGCCTGGGAACAGCCAGAAAGCCCCACCCGTGTCGGCTGCTTGGCCAGCTACGTGGGTGGGGCTTTCTGGCTGTTTGCGGTTCTCGCGGTACGAACAACGAAACCACGACGTCGTCGCCAGGTGTAAATCACGCCGAATCGAGACTCCACACGATGCGTCGCCTCGCCCGGCGGATACTGATGGGGGTCGTCGGCCTGGCCGTCCTGGTCGTCTACGCCACGGCGGCCCTCGGGGGCTACCTCCTCCTGACGTGGCTGCTCGCAGCCCCGCCGGACCTCGGCGTCGCCGTGGCGCTACTCCTCGTTGCCACCCTCGTTGGCTCCTACCTCAGCTACCGCATCGGCACGGCCAGACTCCTGGCTGGCCTCGACGCGACCGTACTCCCTCGGCATCGCGCCCCGGTCGTCCACCGGACCCTCGACCGACTTACCCACCGGATGGCCGTCGACTCGCCCCAGCTATTCGTCGGGGACCTCGGCGCGCCGAACGCCCTGTCGCTGGGCGGCCCCCGGGGGAGCGCCATCGTCCTCGACCAGCGCTTGCTGGGCCTGCTCACCCTCGACGAACTGGAAGGGATCCTCGCTCACGAACTGGCCCACGTCGAGCGCCGTGACGCCTTCCTCCAGACGCTCGTCGTCAGCGCCGTCCAGACGCTGGCCGGCATCCTCTTCGTCCTCCTTCTGCCGGTGACGCTGCTCGCGATGGGGGTGACACGGGCCTGGGCCTGGCTGTCGGGTCGACCTGCCGAAATGCCCCGGGGGGTCCCGGCCGTCGTGCTCCTCGGGACCCAGCTCTTCGTCGCCCTGCTGTTGAGCGTCCTCTCGCTGGCCGTCCTCGCCCACTCCCGACGCCGGGAGTTCGCCGCCGACGAACGAGCGGCCGAGGTGACCGGCCGCCCCGCCGCACTTGCCAGAGGGTTGATCAAGATCCACCAGGCCGCCCAGCCGAGCCTGGGAATCCAGTCGCTGTTGACCATCAGCGGCGAGGACGAAGACCAGGGCATCTACCGGCTGCTCTCGACGCATCCACCGCTCGAGGACCGCGTCGACCGCCTGCTGGAGCGCCGAGAGTGGCGCACCGGACCCCACAAGGTCGGCCGGCGGTGGGGCTAATCGGCGGCGACTGCTTCGTTTTGGGTCGCTCCCGCTTCCTCGCTCGTCCCGCCGTTGCTGGTGATTTGCTCCAGAATGGCGATGTCCCGGTCCATGCGTTCGGCTCCCAGAGCCTCCCGTTCGGCCCGGAGGTAGGCCTCGACGGTCTCCAGGCGTTCGTCGTAGGGCTGGGACACCTGTAGCGGGACGGAGTTCTGCTCCCACCGACCGAGTTCGCGGTACTCGATACCCTCGGCGGGCTCCTCGGCCTCGCCGCCCGACCGCTGGGCTCGTTCGTAGGCCGCCCAGTTCCGGACGGCCGTCGCGTACCGGCTCAGCGCCACGGCCTTCCGGACCCCGGTGCTCTCGTAGTACGGTGCTGCGCGGTTCTCGAACGTCACCGTCCGGGTCGTCTCGTGCGTCTCACCGGCGCGGTTCTCGTAGCTGGCCGTCAGTTCGAGCGTCGGGTCCGACCCCGTGCGTTCGAGTTCCAGCAGGACGACGCCGCCCTCGGTCTTGTTGCCCTCCCGCCTGGACGGGAATAGCGTGTTGACGTGCATCAGTTCCCCGGTGCTGGCGTCGCTGTCGGTCCCGTAGACCTTCGCTATCTCGTAGCCCTGGCCCTCGACGGAGAGCGAGAGGTCGTACACCAGCGGCGTCACCATGTAGTCGAAACCCTCGGCCATCCGGTCGCGGAACTGCCGGGGCGAGTGCACGGCGTAGTAGTTCGCCCCGCGAGTCGAGTAGATGGACTCGACCAGTCGCGTGTTGAAGTCGACACCCACGCCGACGAACGTCGAGTGAATGCCCTCCTCGGCGCGGTTCGAGAGCCGGCGTTCCAGCGCGTCGGCGCCGATCTGTCCGGTGTTGGGCTGGGCGTCGGTGACGTAGATGACCCGCGTCTCGACCTCGGGGTCGTCCGGCCGGGCGTAGGGCCGGAGCATCTCGGTCGCCGTCCGCATCCCGGCGTCGAGGTTGGTCGAGCCGCCGGCGTTCAGGCTGTCGATGCGCCTGTCGATCTGACCGTCGCCCATCTCGCCGACGGGCGAGACTTTCTGGACGACGCGGGCATTGTCGTCGTAGGCGACGATGCCGAGTCGGTCGTCTGCCTCGAGGTGGTCGGTCATCGTCCGGACGGCGTCCCGAGCGGCAGCCATCTTACGCTGGGCCGACTCGACCTGCTTGCGTTCACCGCCGTCGTAGTAGTACTGGTCGAAGGGACTCCCCATCGACCCCGAGGTGTCGACGACGACCACGACGTTGAGCCGCTTGCGCTCGAAGTCGGCCTGCGAGAGCCCGGAGTTCAGCCCGACGGCGACGTACCGCTCGGACTGGTTCGAGACGGGGTCTCGCGAAACCGCTCGACTGTAGGACGGACAGAACAGTTCCTCGCACGACGATTCCTGTCCCGTGTCGAAGTAGTAGTCGTGGAACAGTCCCTCGTAGGTGACGTCCGTCGGCTGGGGGACGTAGCCCTCCCGGACGTTGTTCCGGAAGGCCGTCGCGTCCTGTGCCCCGCCGGCCGCCAGACCGACCTTCGCGGCGTCGCCACTCATCCCGCTACCTCCGTCGCCGCCCCCGCTCAATCCGCCATCGCCGCCCCCGGCGCACCCTGCCAGGACGACCAACGTTGCAACGAGTACGGTAGTGCCAATACGTCGCATACCAGGCGGTTTGCTCCGACGTCCCTTCAACGAATCTGAATGTCAAACGGCGGTTTGAGTCACGGACGGCGCCGTGTCGGGTGGAACCGTGGACGCCGGGCCGGCAGGCTCAGTCCGTCCGTTCGGAGGCCTCTGTGGCGTCCAGGCCGGCGGCTTCGAGGCCGAACTCCTTCGCCCGGTGGCGCCAGAACTCCTCGTAGGCCTCCCGTTCTTCGGCGACCGTGCTCTGTCCGTCGTGGACCCGGTCGAGCTTGATGTTGATCTCCTCGGTGAGTCGGTCACCCACGTCGTCCGTAACGACGCCCTCCCGGACGGCGTCCATGACGGCGCTCTTTTCCCGCTGGAGGACCTGTCGCTCGCCGGACAGGAGCTGTTCGTGACGGAGTTCGGGATTTTCGCGCATCAGCGTCGAAATGGCGTCGGTGAGGTCCTCCTTCTCCCGTTCGTACTCGGCGGTGAAGTCCTCGTACACCTCGCCGCTGAGGTCGCCCCGGTCGTAGAGGGCTTCTGCGGCCTCCAGGGCGGCGTCGACGGCACGAGCCCTACCGAGCAACAGTTCGTACAGTTCCTCGGCCTCGCTCCGGGTGACGATGCCGAGCCGGTCCAGAAGCTGGGACATCGTCAGGCCCTGAACCACGAGGCTGAACGCGGCGACGCCGAACACCATCGCCCGGAGGGTAGCCCGCTGGGGCGTTTCGGGGGGCAGGCCCAGGACGAGGGCGATGGGGATCGAGGCGTGGAGGCCGCCCCAGAGCATGACGTGCTGGTAGTTGGTCGGGACTGTCGGCTGCTGGACCCGGTTGACCGCCCAGGTGATCGGGTAGACCGCGACTGCCCGTGCAGCGAGGACGAGGACGATGGCGAGACCGATAAACTGGGCGTTGGCAACCAGGTCGTCGATGGGCGTCTTGACGCCGATCATCAGGAAGATGAACGTGTTGACGATGAAGGCGCCGGTCTCCCAGGCGTTGAAGACCGAGACCTTGGTCGTGGGGCTCATCGCGTACTCGGCGCCACGGTTCCCGATGAACAGGCCGGCGACGACCGTCGCGATGACGCCGCTGACGTGGAGGTAGTGCTCGGCCACGATGAACGAGCCGTAGGCCAGGATTATCGTCAGGACGATCTCCGTCATGTGCTCGTCGAGGTTGATCATCACGTTGTACACCGCCAGCCCGGCGGCGATACCGACGAGAGCACCTCCGAGGCTGACGTAAGCGGCGTTGACGGCGATGTCGCCGACGCCGGCCAGCGTGAACAGCGACGCCGCAGCGTCCCCACCGCCGTTGGCGCCACCGGTGCCCACCCGCGCCAGAAGGGCCGTGAACAGCACGACGCCGACGCCGTCGTTGATCAGGCTCTCGCCCTCCACGAGTACGGAAAGACGCTCCGGCGCACCGAGTTCTTCGAAGAGAGCGAGCACCGACACCGGGTCGGTCGGCAGGATCATCGCCGCGAACAGGAGTGCGATCAGCAGGTCGAAGCCGAAGACGTAGGAGCCGGCGACGCCGAGGACGACGATAGAGAGGACGAGGCCGACGACGGCCATCGCGAGGACGGGCAGGAGGTTCCGCCGGAGGCGTTCGAGGTCGGTGGTCGCCGCGCCCTCGAACAGCAGCGGGGGGAGGAGGACCAGCAGAATGAGGTCGTGGGACAGTTCGATGTGTTCCATCGTCAGTCCAAGGACAGAGGCGGCAAAGCCAGCAAGTAGCAGGGCGATCGTGTAGGGGAAATCGCCCACTTTCGCGACGAGGACGCCCACTGCCGCGGCAATGATGAATACCTCGACGAGGCTCACGAGCAGCGCGACGTCGATGCCAGCCTCGGCCATGCGACGTGGTGGGACACCCCACGAGTTAAGCGACCCGATACCCGACCACAGCCCGACGACGACGGAGCGCCGCGGCCCGTCGAACACGATTTATACGCCCGGTCCGACTCGGGGGTATGGGACTTCTCGGGCGACTGTTCGGCGGCCCCACACCACGGGTCGGCCTGTTCGTCGACGGGCCGAACGTCCTCCGGAGCGAGTTCGACGTCGACCTGGCGGACCTGCGGGCCGTCGCCGAAGAGGAAGGGAATCTGGCGGTCACGCGGCTCTACCTCGACGAACACGCGACGCCGAACCTGATCCAGGCCGGCGAAGCGGAGGGATACGAGGTGGTGACCACCAGTGGGGACGTCGACGTCCGCCTGGCCGTCGACGCGACGGCGTTCGCCAAAGACGAGGTTATCGACGTGCTCGTCGTCGCGTCGCGAGACATGGACTTCAAGCCGGTCGTCGAGCGAGCGGCCACCGAGGGGCTAAAGACCGTCGCCATCGCCCCTGGAACGCACGGCCGCTCCGACGCGTTGCAAAACGCCGCCCAGCGTGCCGTCACGCTGGGCAAGTGAGATGGCACGCGGAATCCGGGATGACGAACCGAGGTTCCCGGATCAGGTCGCTTTCTCCCTGAGTCAGGTCGCTTTCTCCGTGATGGTCAGCGTGTAGTCGCCGCTGCCGTTGTACGAGTCGACCAGGATCTGCAGGTCGGTCGAGGTGACCGGGTTGTCGATCCTGACCGTCTCCTGGCTGTCTGCCGAGATAGAACGGTAATCGTAGTCGTTCGGGCCGGGACAGTCCGTCTCGCCGGTACTGACGTACAGGTCGAAGTCGGCGCTGGACGGACCGTCGAGCTCGACGACCACTTGACAGGGGTCGCTGTACTCCCAGCTCCACGACCAGCAGTCCGAGTCCCAGTAGCCCGACAGCGAATCCGTCACGGAGCCGCTCTGCGACCGGTCGCCACAGGAGCCGCCTCCGCCGCCACCGCCGCTGGCAGCGCAGTCAGTCGACCGATTCGCCGGATCGGTCTCGACGGCGCCCTGGGCGTCGACGCGGCCACAACCCTGTTTGGAACTCGAGAGGCCGATGTCCTCGGCGGTCCCCTTCAGGTGGTTGCGGAGTTCTTCGTTCGTGAGGTTCCACCGGGCCAGCGCCAGTCCGGCGGTGCCGGCGACGACGGGCGAGGCCATCGACGTACCGGGGAGGTTCTCGTAGCTGCCTCGTGCCGTGGTCGTCGTCGAGAGGACGCTCGTCCCGGGTGCTGTGAGTTCGATCGCGTCGCCGTAGTTCGAATACGAGTCGGCGAACGACCCGTCCGGATCGAGCGCCGAGACGGCCACACACTCGCTGTACGCCGCCGGGTAGGAGACGCTGTTCTGGCCGTCGTTGCCGGCCGCCGCCGCGATGAACGCGCCGTTGTCGTAGGCGTACGACACGGCGTTTTTCATCGTTTCAGTGTAGCCGCCGCCACCGAGCGAGAGGTTGATTACGTCGGCGCCCTGGTCGGCCGACCACTGGATGGCGTCGGCGATGTCGCTCGTCGAACCGGTGCCGCTCTCGCTGAGCGCCCGGGCCGAGAGCAGTGACGACTCGCTGATGCCGGCGACGCCGGTGCCGTTGTCGGTGGCCGCCGCGGCGATGCCGCCGACGTGCGTTCCGTGGTACTCGTTGCTGAGGTCGTCGGGATACGGGTCTTCGTCGCCGTCGACGAAGTCCTGGCCGTAATTGGACTCGCTGTCGTCCATGTTCGCCGACAGGTCCTCGTGGTCATACTGGATCCCCTGGTCGACGATCGCAATGGTCACGTCGCCCGACCCGAGCGTCGTGTCCCAGGCCGCGTCGGCGTTGACCATCTCCGGCGCGTACTGGTCGCTATACCGCGGGTCGTTCGGGGTGTAGTACGCCTCGTGTGTCGCGTTCTCCTCCGCGTACTTGATCCCCTGTCCCTTGGTGACGGCGTCCATGAAGTTCTTCCTGGCAATCTCGTTGCCGGGGAACTCCACCGCCACGTACCTGAGATCCCGGTTTTCGTGTGCGACCCTGGCCTGGGACGGGACGTGCTGCTGGACGACGTCTCGGGGACGTCCGGCCCCCGCAGAGACGCCGATAAGCACCTCGTCTTCCTTCGGTCCCGGCTGTCGGTCGGACGCTCCCGCCGCGACGCCGCCCAGCGCCGCCGTGGTGAAAACCGAACCGGTCAGTTGCAGTGCTTGCCGCCTGGTTACGTTGTGTGTGCCATTTTGGGTCATAGCACGGTCACACGATCACCATCCACCCATAAATTCGTTAGGATGTAGCTAGGAATTTATTTGTGAATGTTGTGGTTTTCAATAGAATGACGTGAAAAATTATCGTGGTGGTTGGCGTTCAGTCACCGCGCTCCGGACGTGGAGACGCAGGTCAGAACGAGAACGCAAGACGGTGCAGGGACGCTGGTCCAGGCTGCGGAGACACGGGTCCGGCTCGCAGGGACCTGGTTCCAGTCGAGTGCAAGCAGTGCTGCTTTCGACGCGGTCGAGACGAACTTCTTTTGCACGACGCCATCCGCAGTGACGGATATGCACGCCGACGTCGAGACGCCGGTGCTGGACAATCACCTCCACCTCGACCCGGTGAACGGCCGGGGCGCCGAGGCCGCCGCGGAGTTTGCCGAGGCCGGCGGGACCCACCTTCTGGTCCTCAACAAGCCGTCCTGGAACCTCGTCGGCGAGGTCGACGACGCCGAGGACTTCCGCGAGGGCTTCGACCTAACCGTCGAGGTTACCGCGGAGGCAGCAGACCTGCTCGATGGCACGGCCTGGCCGGTCCTGGGCGTCCACCCGGCCCTGGTCTCCCGGCTGGTAGACCGTGGGTACGAGCCGGCAGCGGCCCGCGACCTTATGCAGTCAGGTCTCGAAGTCGCCGCTGAATACGTGGCCGATGGGCCCGCGCTCGCCATCAAGTCCGGCCGGCCCCACTACGACGTGGACGACGCCGTCTGGGAAGCGTCGAACGAGGTCATGAAGTACGCCTTCGAACTCGGCGCGGAGACGGGCTGTGCCGTCCAGCTACACACCGAAGGCGGTGAGGACTTCACAGAGGTGGCCGACTGGGCCGAGGAGCGCGGCCTCCCGAGAGAACGGGTCGTCAAACACTACTCCGGCGGCCGTCTCGAGGGACCGATTCCGAGCGTCCTGGCCGACAAGGAGGAACTCGAAGTCGCCGCCGAGCGGGGGGAGCCGTTCCTGATGGAGACGGACTTCATCGACGACCCCGACCGACCAGGTGCGGTCCTCGGCCCGAAGACCGTCCCGAAGCGCGTCCGGTGGATGCGAGAGCAGGGCTACGACGAGGCACTCGAGACCGCACACGTCGACACGCCGGCCAGCGTCTACGGCATCGACACCGAGGCGACGCTGGCGTAGCGACAGCGGTACAGGCTCGCTTATCCTGCCGGCCGGCCGGCAATCTCGACTTACGGACGGATAGCCGACGAATAGCAAAATCCGGGGACTTCCTGGCGTCGCCTGCAATGTACGAAGCAGCCTGCAGCCAGCAGGACGACTTCATGGTCCAGTCCGAAGACGAAGAGGAGGCCGCCGAGATGATCCAGGAACACGCCCGGGAGAAACACGACATGGACCTGAGCAAGGACGACGCTCGCGACATGGTCCAGCAGACGAGCTGAGAAGTTTCAGCGAATCGAGGATCTTTCAGCGGGTGTCTCTCATTTTTCGCTGGCAATCTCGCTGGACGCCGAGAATGAGAGAGGTGGGGCAGCGCAGACGCTCCCGGGAACGATCCGGCGCTGACCAGTCAGGCGTCGGGCGGAAAGAAGTGAGTGGAGTGAAAGCAGGCCTTCGTCAGTCGCTGGCCCGGCGGTCGGAGCGCGACGGCGGAGGGATGCGCTCCTCGCTGGCGGGTTCTTCGGGAAGCACGCACCGGTCCGGTTCGCGGTTGACGTGGGCGTATTCGTTCGGGGCGTTGGCGAGGGGGTGGGCCGGGTTCTTGTCGCCGGGAATGCGGGCGGCCCGGACGTCGTCGAACCCGCGGAGACGGGCCTGGATGCCCCGCCAGTGGAGGCCCGTCCCGCCGGGGACGGTGACGGGATGTGGCGGGGCAAGATCCGGGTCGCGCCCGGCGAGCACCGTCGAATTGACGTTCTCGGCCAGGTCGTCGTGGTCGATGAGCAGGCCGATGCTGGCGTCCTCGGGGGAGCGGGCCGCGAGGACGTCCAGGCCGAGGTGCAGGGCGCGATACTCGGCGACGTTGTTGTCGGGCGCCGCGTCTTCGAGCGAGAGGCGGGCGACGCGCTCGCCGTCTCGGGTCTCGATGACCGCGCCGAGCCCGCCACCCGAGGCTCTGAACGAGCCGTCGGTTGCCAGGTAGAAGTCCCGGTGATGGGTGCGCGGCGGATGGGCGATGTGCGGCGTCGGTGATTCGTCGAACAGGTCTCGCAGTGACGGCCGGCCGTAGGCGGCCATACCCCGACTTGGGACGGGTGCATAATAAGTATTGTCGCGCCGACGAGTCGTCCGACGGGTCGCAGTGAGTCGGTTTTCCCCCACTCGAACACCGACGACCCAAACGTCTACCTCCCGTCGCCGCGATGGCCCCGGTATGAACGCTCGCGACCTGATGACCAGCGAGGTGGAGACGGTGGCTCCCGACGACGACGTCAGCGAAGTGTTGACGCGACTCGCACGGGCGGACTTCAGCGGTTTTCCGGTCGTCGATGACGGTACGGTCGTCGGCATCGTCACCGAGGAGGACCTGGTCGACCTGTTCCAGCCCTCCGACCGGACGCTCTGGATTCCGGTCGGATTCCCGCCGTTTCTGGAGACGCTCACCTACGGCATCGACCTCTCGTGGGACGAACTCGACGTCGGCATCGACCTGGTGAAAAACGCCGGCAAGCCGGTCAGTGCCGTGATGACGACCGACGTCGTCACCGTCGACGCCGAAGCAGACGTCGACGAACTGCTGGACCTGCTGGGCGACGAGACGCGACGGATCAACCGGCTGCCAGTCGTCGAGGATGGGGAACTCGTGGGGATCGTCACCCGCCAGGACGTCCTCCGTGGCCTGCGCCGTGCCGACACATCCGGCGTCTCGGTCTAAACGGCAACATACAGGGGGATCGGGGACGACGTCCGGTCGTGGTCCGCTACCGTAACCTCTGGCTGTTCCTCGCCCTCTCGGCGGTCTGGGGCTCGGCGTTCGTCGCCATCAAAGTCGGCCTCGAGTACTTCCCACCCGTCCTGTTCGCTGCACTCCGGTACGATGTCGCCGGCGTGGTGATGCTCGCCTGGGCTGCCCACGCCGCACCCCGATGGCGCCCCAGTGGCCGGCGAGAGTGGGCGTCGGTCGGCGTCGGGGCTACCCTGATGATCGCCGCCTACCACGCGTTCCTGTTCGTCGGCGAGCAGCACACGACCAGCGCCGCAGCGGCCATCGTCGTGAGCCTCTCGCCGATACTGACGACGGCCTTCTCCCGGGCGTTCCTCCCGTCTCACCGGTTGACCTCCGTCGGCCTGGTGGGGATGGTGCTCGGACTCGTCGGCGTGGCGGCCATCGCCAGCCCCGACCCGGGGAACCTCCTCCAACCCTCCGTGTTCGGCACCGGGCTGATCTTCGTCGCCACCGCGGCCTTCGCGCTCGGCAGCGTCCTGACGCGCTGGCTCGACTCCGGGATAGCCATCGAGACGATGGAGGCCTGGTCGATGCTCGGCGGCGCCGCCCTGATGCACGGTGCCAGCCTGGCCGTCGGCGAGACGCCCGGGACCATCGACTGGACGATGCCGGGACTCCTGGCGCTTTGCTACCTCTCGCTCGCGGCAAGCGCCGTCGGCTTTCTCATCTACTTCGACCTGCTGGAGCGACTCGGTCCCGTGGAGATCAACCTCGTTTCCTACGCGGCACCCGTATTCGCCGCGCTCGTCGGCTTCCTCGTCCGGGGCGAGGTACTCGACGCGGCAACGGCCGGCGGATTCGTGGCGATCCTGCTCGGGTTTGCCGTCCTGAAGCGGGACGCCATCCGGGAGGAGGTCGACCGGTGGCGCGGCGCTCAGTCCCCGCGGTAGGGGTGGCCGACCAGGAGCGCGACGACGTTCAACGTGAGTAACGCCACGAAGGCCATCGTCTGACTCCTGGAACCCAGTCCTGACGCCAGCAGCGGCAGGTGAAGGAAGGGGAGGGCTATTGCTGTCCAGAAGGCAAGGCCTTTCAGCGGGTCGACGACACGGTCGTACTCGGCGTTGCCTACGGTCTGGAGGGCGGACATAACGTCGTTGCTGGAGGGGCTCGACATGGAGGGCACCTCGACCTGTCAACGCAATCGGTTGGCACGGCCTTAATACCGGCCGAGCGTTCGGGTAATTTCACTGCTGTATACACCACCTAGATCGTTTTACGACGTCCGTAGTGAGTTGCAAAACTTTCATCCGGAACGCTCACCGGGTTTCGTCCCCGCCGTCGAGTACGACGACGGCGACCTCGTGGGGGCCGGACGGCACGTCGATCGTGGCCCGTTCTCGAATGGCATCGGCCGTCGCCGCCCGCCAGTCCGCGACCGCTGTAGCGTGGCGGTCGTAGTGGCGCTCGACGCCGTAATCTGCGTCGGGGTCACGACGGAGAGCGTCTTCCGTCTCGGCGGGACGAGGGTAGTCCGGTGCCGCAGGGTCGAGGAGCGACTCGGGGTCGACGTGGACCGGACGTGGAGTCCCGTCGTACTCGCCAGGCGTCGGAACGTGGATGCGAGCCCGCATCCGACCACTAGACGGCGGGATGAGACGCAACACCGGCTGTCGGCTCGTCGACCGGCGGGCTTCTACGGTCGCCACGACGTCGCTGGCGGTCACCGCTACGGAGCGAACGTCGGTCGGGTCCCCCGCCTGAGCCATGTGCCCAGTACGTGTCACCGGTAGAAGAAAGGCCGGTGGCCGGACTCGCAGGAATGATACCGACCGGCGGGAGGCACGGCTCGCCACGGGTTCCCTGCCAGGGAATTGCCGGTATTGCCAGCCGAATCGGCCGATGGTATTTAATTGGTGGCCCCTGAATGGCGAAACATGCATTCCGTGGTTGGGGCGGCCGGGCACGTGCGACGTCACCCTCCAAGAGCGTCGGTTTTGGCCCGTTCGGCCGCGTTCAAGCGCGAATCGAAGCCATCGGAGCGCCGCCCGGGGTCGCTGGTATTCACATTTGATAATCGACGGGGTGGATTTAATTGGAGGCTTGACACAGGTTCCAAACGACTCAGGCAGCAGGGGCCTGCATCGCGATGGATACAGAAGGAACTTGCATGACGCGCGAACAGACTGTCACAGTTCTCGTCGTCGACGACGAGGAAGACATCGCCGACCTCTACACCACCTGGCTGGAGATGGACCACGAGGTCCGGACGGCCTACGGCGGCGAAGAGGCACTGGACAAGGCCGACGACGACGTCGACATCGTCTTTCTCGACAGGCAGATGCCCGACCACTCCGGCGACGAGGTGCTGGCCAGGCTCAGGGACCGCGGACTGGACGCTCGCGTCGTAATGGTGACGGCCGTCGACCCGGACTTCGACATCGTCGACATGGGATTCGACGACTACCTCACCAAGCCGGTGATGCGCGAGGACCTCTCGGCGGCCGTCGAGTCGATGCTCGAGCGCGACGGCTACGACGACACCGTTCAGGAGTACTTCGCACTCACCTCGAAGAAGGCGACGCTCGAGGCGGAGAAGACGCCCTCGGAGTTACAGGACAACGAGGAGTACCAGCAGATGGTCGAACGCGTCTCGGAACTCGAGAGCGAGGCCGACGATGCCGTCGCCGGCTTCGATGAGGACTTCGACTCCCTGTTCCAGGAGTTCCCCGGCGGCGAGTGAACCCACTTACACGTCGGTTACCGTCCGTTTAGGAGGATCCAGCCCGTAGCCCCGGGCGATGACCGACGACGAACTCGAGGAGATCCGCGAGCAGAAGCTGGAGCAGTTGAAAGAACAGAAGGAGGTCGGGCAGTCCGACACCGGCGCCAGCGACGATGGCGGCCGCGGTGGTGACGGTGATGGCGTTCCGACCGAACCGCTCCACGTCGACGGCGCCGACAGCCTCCAGGAGGTCGTCGGAAGCCACGACGTCGTCCTCGTCGACTTCTACGCCGACTGGTGTGGTCCCTGCAAGATGCTCGAACCCACAGTCGAGGCGCTGGCCGCCGAGTCCCCGGCGGCCGTCGCGAAGGTCGACGTGGACGCGAACCAGGACCTGGCCACCCAGTACCGCGTCCAGGGCGTCCCGACGCTGGTGCTTTTCGCGGACGGCGAACCGGTCGAGCAGGTCACCGGCGTCCGCGACCGCCAGACGCTGGACGGGCTGATCCAGCAGTACGCCTGACCAGTCCGCGAAACTGCGAGGCCTGTGGGGCGAATTTTTACGGCCCTCCCCGTCGAGCGAGGCGTATGGACGCCGACAGCGACGCACTGTCGAACGCACACGTCGGTCTCGTGGCCCTGGGGGTGCTCGTGCTCTTTCCGCTGCTGCTCTTGCTCGTCGTGATCCCGCTGTTCGGCGGGCTGGGCCTCTGGAACGGCCCGGGCAGCAGCCTCTCGGCGGTCACCGGCGTCGGCATCGCCGGGTTCTCGCTCGCGGTCCTCGGCGGCGTCGGCCTCTTCCTGTATCGGACGCTGACCACGGCGGCGAGCCGGCGGGCTCCCACCCCGCAGGACCTCCAGTTCGCCCACTCCCAGGGAGAGGTCAGCGACGAGGAGATCGAAGCGCTCACGAGCCACCTCGACCAGTCCGACGACGACCGCGGCTGACAGACGGGTGGATGTCGGTAGGATGCCAGGTATTTCCGAGCGTGGCTCAGCACAAGTGTCTACGGTCCCTAGTACCGTCGATGAAACAGACCATCACCGTCGAGGGGATGAACTGCGAAGGCTGCGAGGAGTCCGTCGAGGATGCCCTCGAATCGCTGCCCGACGTCGAACGGGCCGAGGCCGACCGCGTGTCCGGGGCCGTAGAGGTGGAGGGCGACGCCGAGACGAACGACCTCCGCCGCACCGTCGAAGAGGCCGGCTACACGGCGAGTTCGTAGTTTCTCGACGAACGTTATTTCATTCGCTCTGAGATTAGTTCGTCGGAGACAGCACTTCCTCCGCCACCGTACTGACGATGAAAGCCCTCACCTCGCTGGCGGTCGCTGAGCGACATATCCTCCCTCGCTGCACTCGGTCGGATAGGGGTCGCTCAGACGACCACGATAAACGCCAGCGGGGAGGCCGGCGGAGCCGGCCTCCTATAACGTGGCGGCCGGGAGACGGCTTCGCCGTCTCCAACCGAGGCGCCGGAGGCGCCTCGCAGCCGCCACGCGAGGTTCGCCCTTTCAGTCCGCCAGGCACCGCACACCTGCGGCCGTCATCTGGCGGTTGGCGCGCGGGAGCTTCCGACTGCAAGGAGGAAGCGACTCGTGCGAGGGACGACCGAGCGAAGTCGTTCGAAAGACTGCGT